>JANYBQ010000650.1 GCA_025360705.1 Betaproteobacteria bacterium
GCCGAGACCGCCGACATCGCTTCCTGACGTGACGTGCGGGGGGCAGCCGTCCGCTTGATTCGTGTTCTCGCCCTCTGCCATGCCCACGACAGCGCGCCCGCTTCATGCTAAGCTGAATCATACTGACCATAACGGTCATAGGAGCACGCCGTGATCACTGAAACCAGCGCCGTCGCCTTCCGCCAGAACCTCGGCGAGATGCTCAACATCGTGCAGTACCGCAACGACAGCGTCCTGATCAAGAAGGACGGCAAGCCGGTAGCGGCGCTGATCGACGCCCGCCTGTTCGAACGCATCCGGCGCATGCAGGATCGGTTCGATGCGCTGTGTGACCGCTTGGAGCAAAGCTACGCCGACGTGCCCGAAGACGTGGCGCTGGCCGAGATCGAACGGGCCACCGCGCTGGCGCGCCGCGAAACTGCCAACGCCTGGCGAGCGTCAGGTCGCTTGCCTGCCCTTCCGGCAGCAGCGGTCACCCCTGCCAAGCGCGCCAAGCGCGGGGCCAGCGCCGAAAGAACCAAGGGCGCGAAAGCAAAGGCCACGTCCAAAACGCCGCGCTGAGCCTGCACGTGCGGCTTGTGCTCGACACCAACGTGCTGGTCTCGGGCCTGCTGTTTCCCGGCGGGCCGCCGTCGCGCCTGGTCAAGGCTTGGCGGGCCGGGGTCTTCGACCTGGTGATATCCGACTTCGTGCTCGACGAGTTGGTGCGCACGTGGCAACACCTGGCGCCCAGATTGAAGTTGGCACCCAACGAACTGGCCGACTTCCTGGACACGATAGGGGTGCGCGCGGAACTGCTGCGCGTCGATGCAGACATGCTGGCGCAGGCCGGCGCGGCCAAGCTGCGCGACCCTAACGACCTGCCGATCCTTGCGCTGCTCATCGGCTCGGCGGCCGACTTCCTGGTCACGGGTGACAAGGACTTGCTGGTTCTGGCCGACGCCTACCCGATCCTGTCGCCCGCCGACTTTGTGGGGCGCTTCGTGCCATGAGCTTGCACCGCGAGATCCACTTCGAAGACGAAATCTGCGCCGACCTGGCTGCGGCCGGCTGGCTGCACGCCGAGGGCGACGCCGCCCACTACGACCGCGCCCGCGCCCTCTTCCCCGCCGATGTGCTGGCCTGGGTGCAGGCCACGCAGCCCAACGCATGGGAAGTGCTGACCAAGAACCATGGCCCCCAGGCCGGCGAAGTGCTCCTGGCCCGACTGCGCGACCAGCTCGACCAGCGCGGCACCCTCGATGTGCTCCGCCACGGCATCGAGTTGCTCGGCCTCAAGCAGCCCTTGCTGATGGCCCAGTTCAAGCCCGCGCTGGCCATCAATGCCGACATCCTCGCCCGCTACGCCGCCAACCGTCTCCGGGTGGTGCGCCAGGTCCACTACTCCCAGCACAACGAGAACAGCCTCGACCTCGTCCTCTTTCTCAACGGCATCCCGGTGGCCACGGCGGAGCTGAAGACCGATTTCACCCAGAGCATCGGCGACGCCATTGACCAGTACCGCTTTGACCGCCATCCCCGGCCCAAGGGCCAGACCCCCGAGCCGCTCCTCGGGTTTCCCAGCGGCGCCCTGGTTTATTTCGCCGTCAGCAACACCGAGGTTGCCATGATCACCCGGTTGGCTGGGGCGGCTTCTCACTTCCTGCCCTTCAATCAGGGCGACCACGGCGCCGCCGGCAACCCGGTCAACCCGAAGGGTGGCCACCGCACCGCCTATCTCTGGGAACAGGTCTGGGCGCGGGAGAGCTGGCTTGAAATCCTGGGCCGCTACCTCATCGCCCAGCGGGACAAGAAGAAACAGATCCAGCAAATCATCTTCCCCCGCTACCACCAGCTCGACGTCACCCGCGCTCTCCAGGCCGCCGTGCTCCGGGACGGGCCCGGCGGCAAGTATCTCATCCAGCACTCCGCCGGCTCCGGCAAAACCAACTCCATCGCCTGGACCGCCCACTTCTTCGCCGAGCTGCACGACGCCCAGGCCAAAAAGGTCTTCGATACCGTGCTGGTAGTCTCAGACCGCACGGTCATTGATTCGCAACTCCAGGAGGCGCTCTTCGATTTCCAGCGCACCAGCGGCGTGGTGGCCACCATCACCGGCAACGATGGCAGCAAGAGCGGCGAACTGGCGGCTGCCCTCTCCGGCGACAAGAAAATCGTCGTTTGCACCATCCAGACCTTCCCCTTCGCCTTGGAAGCCGTCCGCAAGCTGGCCGCCACCCAGGGCAAACGCTTCGCGGTCATCGCCGACGAGGCCCACAGCTCCCAGTCCGGCGAGGCCATCCTGGAATACCAGAAGAGATTCCTTGGCCAGGAGAACGGTGAAACCTGCCTCGTTGAGCTCCTCCCGCTTCCCTCACCAAGCTTGAAGCAGTGGCCATATGCCAACTGGTCAAACCTCCATTGGCTCAAGAGCCGTGCCGCATATTACGAATACCTCTTGGTACCCCGAGCCTGGGCGCTTGCACGCCAAATCAAAGCGTGCTCCCCGTGTGTAGTCATTTTCTACGGCTCCACCTTTCATCGCACCTGGGCCTGCATCGCAGGCGCGGCTTGGCAACAGGCCATACCAGACAAACTAATGGGCTTTTCGACCGGCCAAACCTCATTCCTCGTGACGAAGCATCCCGCGGATCAAAAGCTTAATCCCAGGCGCGATTACTTCAGGGAAATCGGGCAATACCTTCGGCGCGAGTGTGGGCAGTGCTTTAGGT
>JANYBQ010000678.1 GCA_025360705.1 Betaproteobacteria bacterium
CCGACTGAAATTGCCGGCTGCGGATGGGAAGAGTTACCTCACCGACGTTGCCACCGCCGAGACGCTGTTGCGGCTCGTGCAGAGTGTGCCGAGCCCCAGGGCTGAGCCCATCAAATTGTGGCTCGCGAAGGTTGGGTACGAGCGCATGCAGGAGATGTCCGACCCCGCCCTGTCGCTAAACCGCGCCCGGCAGACCTGGCAGCAACATGGCCGCAGCGATAAGTGGATCCAGCAACGCATGACCGGGCAGGAGACGCGCAACAAACTCACCGATTACTGGCGCGGCCACGACATCAAGGAGGGCCAGGAGTTTGCGGTTCTCACCAACATCATTCATAAAGAGTGGTCGGGCGTAGACGTAAAGGCACACCAGAAGATCAAGGGCCTATGATCACCCTCGACACGCTGAATCGCTGGCTCTTGGCCCCGGCCGAATCCGAGCAGCTGGAGTTCAAGGAGGCCAAGCAGCAGTACGACACCACCAAGCTGATGCGCTACTGCGTGGCACTCGCCAACGAGGGCGGCGGGCACCTGGTGCTGGGTGTCAGCGACAAGAAGCCGCGGCGCATCGTCGGCTCGCAAGCCTTCGCCTCGGCCGGGCATCTGAACGACCTCAAGGCCCGCATCGTCGCGAAGCTGCGCATTCGCGTTGAAAGCACTGAACTGCTGACGCCCGAGGGCCGCGTGCTGGTGCTGCAGGTGCTGGCCCGGCCGCTGGGTCAGGCGCTGGACTACGAGGGCGCCTACCTGATGCGCGCTGGCGAAGATCTGGTGCCGATGACCCAGGATCGCCTGCGCAGCATCTTCGCCGAGGGCCAGCCGGACTGGCTGCAGCAGTCGGCCGCACACGCACTGAGCGCCGACAAGGTGGTGGCCTTGCTCGACACCCAAGGTTTCTTTGACCTGTTGAAACAGCCCTACCCGACCACCCGTGACGGCGTGTTGGCCAAGTTGAGTGCCGAGCGATTGATTGAGCGGCTTGCCGATGGTTGGTGCATCACACGCCTGGCGGCGTTGCTGCTGGCCAAGCGGTTGGACGCTTTTCCGTTCGAAGTGGCTCGCAAGGCAGCCCGGGTGGTGATTTATGACGGTGCGAACAAATTGGTGACTCGCGAGGACACGACCGGGCAACGCGGCTACGCGGTCGGCTTTGCCGGGCTGGTGGATTTTGTGCATTCGGCCGCGCCTCAGAACCGCTTCATCGAGCAGGCGGTGCGCGAGGAAATGAAGATGTTCCCCAAGCAGGCGCTGCGCGAGTTGATCGCCAACGCACTGGTGCATCAGGACTTCAGCGCCACCGGAGCCTCGGTGATGATCGAGATGTACACCGACCGGCTGGAAGTTTCCAACCCGGGCCTGCCGCCAATCAGCGTGGATCGCTTCATCGACGAATACGAATCACGCAACGAACGCATGGCCGATCTGATGCGCCGGCTGGGCATCAGCGAAGAAAAGGGCAGCGGTGTGGACAAGGTGGTGGCGGCGGCCGAGCTGTACCAGTTGCCGGCACCGGACTTTCGGGTGGGTGAGCTGCGCACGACGGCGTTGTTGTTCGCGCACCAGGCGTTCGCCGACATGAGCAAGCGCGACAGGGTGCGCGCCTGTTATCAGCACTGCTGCCTGCAATACGTGGGCAATCGGCGGATGTCCAACCAGTCGCTGCGTGAGCGGTTCCGGCTGGATGCAAGCAAAACGGTGGCGGTTTCGCAGCTGATTGCAGCGGCACGGAGTGCCGGATTGATCAAGGCGGACGAGTCAGAGTCGGGCTCGACGCGTTACGCCCGTTACCTGCCTTTTTGGGCTTGATGTGGAAAAAAGTGCTTAAAAGCAAAACCGATTGACGCACGCTAGCGACAAAATACTGATAAATATCAACGGCTTAAGTGCTTAAAAGCAAAACGGGCCGCATTGGAAATCCATGAACGAAGCCGAAACCCGCGCCGAACACATCGACCCCGCCCTGAAGGCTGCGGGCTGGGGCGTGGTCGATGGCAGTCGGGTGCTGCGCGAGCACGGCATCACATTGGGTCGACTGCAAGGCAGCGGGGGCTGGGGCGGGCAGAGCCGCAGAGCCAAGGCCGAGATCGCCGACTACGTGCTGGTCTACCGCAACACCCAGTTGGCCGTGATCGAGGCCAAGGCATGGGACAAGGCCGCCACCGAAGGAGTCGGCCAGGCCAAGCGTTACGCGGCCAAGCTGGCGCTGCGGTTTACCTACGCCACCAACGGCCAGGCGATCTACCGCATCGACATGGCGACCGGCACCGAGGGCGAGGTGGCCCACTACCCCAGCCCCGAGGAACTGTGGAGCCTGACCTTCACCGACCGAAACACCTGGCGTGATCGCTTCGCCGCCGTGCCCTTCGAGGACAAGGGCGGCACTTGGCAGGGCCGCTACTACCAGGACATTGCCATTACCCGCGTGCTGGAAGCCATGGAGGCGGGTCGCGACCGCATCCTGCTGACACTGGCCACCGGCACCGGCAAGACTTTCATCGCGTTTCAACTCGCCTGGAAGCTGTTCCAGAGCCGCTGGAACCTGGCGGACTGGCGTAGCGGCGCCGAGCCCACAGCACCGGGAACCCGGCGGCTGCGCATTCTGTTTCTGGCCGACCGCAACAACCTGGCCGACCAGGCCTACAACGCGTTCTCGGCTTTCGAGGACAAGTCTCCCGGTACGCTGGTGCGTATCGACCCGGCAGACATCCGCGGACAAGGCCGGGTTCCGAAGAACGGCAGCATCTTCTTCACCATCTTCCAGACCTTCATGAGCGGCCCCGGCGGCGCACCGTACTTCGGCGATTACCCGGCCGACTTTTTCGACTTCATCGTCATCGACGAGTGCCACCGTGGCGGCGCCAACGACGAAGGTAGCTGGCGCGCGATCCTCGACTACTTTGCGCCAGCAGTGCAACTCGGCCTGACCGCCACACCCAAGCGCACGCTCAACGCGGACACCTACAGCTACTTCGGCGAACCGGCATTTGTGTACTCGCTCAAGGAAGGCATCAACGATGGTTTTCTGACGCCGTTCAAGGTCAAGCAGATCGCCACCACGCTGGACGACTACGTCTACACGCCTGACGACCAGGTGGTGCAGGGCGATATCGAGACCGGCAAGCGCTACTCCGAGGCCGACTTCAACAAGATCATCGAAATCAAGGAGCGCGAGGCCTACCGGGTCAAGCTCCTGATGGGCATGATTGACCCGCGCGAGAAGACCATCGTGTTCTGCGCAACCCAGGCCCACGCGCTGGCCGTACGCGACCTGATCAACCAGGCCAAGACCCTCGATTCCCATGGCCGCGACCCGCTCTACTGCGTGCGGGTGACGGCCAACGACGGCGCGCTGGGCGACCAGCACCTGCGGAACTTTCAGGACAACGAGAAGACCATCCCGACGATTCTGACCACCTCGCAAAAACTCTCGACCGGCGTGGACGCGCGCAATGTGCGCAACATCGTGCTGATGCGGCCGGTGACGTCGATGATCGAGTTCAAGCAGATCATCGGGCGCGGCACCCGCCTGTATGACGGCAAGGACCATTTCACGATCTACGACTTCGTGAAGGCACACCACCATTTCAGCGACCCGGCATGGGACGGGGAGCCGTTGGAGCCAGAGCCCAGCAAAGCAGTGACAACCGGCACCGGTGCGCCAGCGCTCGCCGCAGAAGAACGCGGTGCCGATGCCCCGGCCCCACCACCCCCGGCCAGGATCAGGGTGCAGTTGGCGGACGGCAAGGCACGCCAGATCCAGCACATGACCGCAACCACCTTCTGGAGCGCGGATGGCCGACCGATGTCGGCGGCGCAGTTCCTGGAAGTTCTGTACCGTGTTTTGTCCGAGTTTTTCAGGGACGAGGACGAACTCCGGCGCATCTGGAGTGCGCCGGACACCCGCAAGACGTTGCTGGCCGGGCTGGCCGACAAGGGCTTCAGACGGGAACCACTGGCCGAGATGCAGAAGATCATCGAGGCCGAGAACAGCGACTTGTTCGACGTGTTGGCATATGTGGCCTTTGCCGCCGAGCCGGTCACGCGGGCAGACCGGGCAGTGAAAGCAAGTGCGGCTACCGCACCCCATAACACCGACAAACAGCAGGCCTTTGTCGATTTCGTGCTTGCACAGTATGTCAAGCAGGGCGTGGATGAACTTGATCAGGAAAAGCTGTCGCCTTTGCTCAAACTGAAATATAAAAATGCGC
>JANYBQ010000050.1 GCA_025360705.1 Betaproteobacteria bacterium
GCATATTGCTGCTGATATTCGCGCCCGGTGGCATCGCCGGCATAGGACGCCAGATTCGCAACCGGCTGGCGACTGGGCGGACGCCATGACGGAAAGCCTGCTGGAAGTAAAAGGGCTTGCTGTCGGTTATGCGCGCAAGGGCCTGGCCCTGGAGGACGTAAGCCTGTCGGTTCCAAAAGGCAGCATAGTTGCATTGCTGGGTGCCAACGGCGCCGGCAAGACCACCCTGATCCGTGCCATCACGGGTTTGCTGGAGTTGCACCATGGCCATGTGACGCAAGGCATCGTCGCATACGACGGCCAGCCCATCCTCGGTCTGCCCGCGCATCGTCTGGTACGCCTGGGCATGGCCCAGGTCCCCGAAGGCAGGCTGATATTCAAACAACTCACGGTCGAGGAAAACCTCAACGTGGGCGCCGCCATCATCGCGCGCTCGGCCGCGCGCGAACGCATGGATGCCGTGTACCAGCTGTTTCCAAAATTGCTCGAACGACGCGGCCAGGCCGCGGGCTGGCTGTCCGGCGGCGAACAGCAGATGCTCGCGTTGGGCCGCGCGCTGGTCTCGGGTCCGCGTCTGCTGCTGGTGGATGAACTCTCGCTCGGACTGGCACCCTTGATCGTGCAGACCATCTACAAGCAGTTGCGTGTCGTCGGCGACACGCTGGGCACCGCGATGTTGGTGGTCGAACAAAACGCACGGCTGGCACTCGAATTCGCGGCAACCGCGTTTGTGCTGGACCGTGGCCGGATCGTGCTTTCCGGCACGGCGGCGGAGGTGGCCTCCAGCGCGGTCATGCAGGAATCCTACCTTGGCGCCAAACGCAAGGAGGTTGTCCAATGAGCCAAGCACTACTGGAGGTGACCTCTCTGCTGATGCGCTTTCAGGGCATCACCGCGCTCGACACGGTGTCTTTCACGATGGATGCCGGCTCCATCACCTCCTTGATTGGCCCCAATGGCGCTGGCAAGACCACCATGTTCAACTGCATCACCGGCATGTACCGGCCGACCAGCGGCAAGGTGGCTTTCGACGGCGCCGACATCACCGGAGAAGCCGCGCACCGGGTATCGCGCCATGGCATTGCGCGTACGTTCCAGAACCTGGCACTGTTCGGCGGACTGACCGTGATGGATAACCTGCTGGTAGGCGCCTACCGGCAAGGCTCGTCCGGGCTGCTGCAAGGGGCGTTTCTGTCCCGGCGCGCTCGCGCCGAGCAACGCGCCGCAGTCGCTTCTGCCACCGAAGTGCTGGAGTTTCTGGGCATGCTCGACCTGGCCGATGTGCTGCCGGGAGAGTTGCCGTACGGTCGGCAAAAAGAGATCGAGTTCGCCCGAGCGCTGATGCAGAAGGCACGTCTGGTGCTGCTCGATGAACCCATGGCGGGCATGAGCACCGCGGAGAAAACCGCGATGACCGCGTTGATCCAGCGCGCGCGGCGGCAATTCGGCATGAGCTTTCTGATCGTGGAGCATGACATCCCGGTCATCATGGACATTTCCGACAAGATCGTCGTGCTGGACTTCGGCCGCAAGATCGCCGAGGGCACGCCCCGTGAGGTGCAAGCCAACGAAGCGGTTATCGCTGCCTATCTTGGGACCGAGCACGGCGCCGGTGCGGACCCCGTAACGGCCTAAGGCCGCATGCATGCGACGGTCTGTACGCCTGCTTTTTCTCGTCCGAAAATTACACCCAGATTCCAGGTATCCCCAATGAGTCCACCAGACGCGCTTGCCGATCCAACCACGCGCGGCTCGACCCGCATGCCGGCTTATGAAGCCCTGGCGCATGACATCAAGAGCCGCGGCTACACGCGGGTTTTTGGACTGATGAGCGACGACACGGCGCTGTTCGTCACTACGCTCGACTCCATCGGAGTGCGCTTTTATGGAGCACGGCACGAAAACACTGCCATCGCCATGGCCGAAGGCTACGCCGCCGCCACGGGCGAACTCGGCATCGCCATCATTGGCCGGGGCCCGGCTACCGCCAACGCGCTGCATGGTGCCATGTATGCGCATCGCACCGGTTCACGGGTGTTGCTGATATTTGGCGCATCGTCCCTCGGACACGCCGGGGGCCCGGATGCCAAGGAGTTCAACGCTACCGGGGTATTCCAGGCGGCCGGCCTTAAAACCTTTGTGGCCGCCAATCCGGAAGGCGCACGGCGCATGCTGGAGAACGCTATCGATGGCACATCGAATGGTGGTTGCGCCACCTTGCTCCTGCCCATGAACGTGCAGCTGGGACTGGTCGAATATCCCGGCCAGATGGGTGTGCCATCACCTGCCGTCGCGGTCCAGATACTGCGCACCGCGGGTCGCCCGGCGGCGATCGAAGCGGCGGCCGGCATGCTGGACCGTAGCCGCAAGCCACTCTTTGTCGTAGGTCTGGGCGCGCATCGTTCGGCGGCCCGCAAGGCGATCGAGCAACTGGCCGACAAGGTCGGCGCAGTCATAGCAACGACGCTCAAGGGCAAGGACTTGTTCCACGGACACCCCTATCACCTGGGGGTGGTCGGGTCCTTCTCGCACGCCGCGGGGCGCCGCCTGGTCGACCAGGCCGACTGCATCGTCGCTTTCGGCGCCAGCCTGAACCAGCGCACCACCAGTTACGGCACTTCGCTGCCGCTGGATGTTCCGCTGATCCACATCGACGTCTCTGCGTCCCCGATCGGACGCCTGTTTCACGCTGACGTAGCGGTGATTGCCGATGCGCGCACGGTAGCCGAGCAACTGACCGCCGCCGTGGTCGAGCGTGTAGCGTCTGACAAACCCTTCCATACGGACGAGAACCGCCGCGCGCTGGCCGAACATGACCTGGCCAGTGAATTCCAGAGCGCGCACACCCCCCGCACGATGGACCCGCGATCCTTGGCGATCGAACTCGACCGGTTGTTGCCGCCGAACCGCAATGCGGTCTATGACGCCGGCAATTTCCTGCAGGTCATTCCCTACATTTCTGGACTGGGTCCGGACCACATAAAAAACACGGTCGACTTCGCGTCCATCGGCATGGGCTTCGGCACCGCGCTTGGTTTCGCCTGCGGTACGCCGGACCGGACCACCGTGCTGTTCGTCGGTGACGGCGGGTTCCTGATGACGATGGGTGAACTTGAAACGGCGGCGCGCGAGGATATTCCTTTGGTCATCGTGGTTATCAACGACGCTGCCTACGGGGCCGAACTGCATTTTCTGAAGATGCGCGACATGCCGGTGGCAAAGTAGGTCTTCGCCGACATTGACTTTGCGCCGGTGGCCCAGGCCTTCGGCTTTCAGGCCTATACCGTGCGTACCCTGGAAGAGCTCCGAAAGCTGGCGCCAATGCTGCTGAACCCAGAAGGCCCGATCGTGCTCGACTGCAAGATCAACGCAGCGGTGGCGGCTGGTTACCACACCGAAACGTTCGAGCACGAACGTCGCAAGGGTTGAGCGCAAACATCCAGCAACACGGTCGCGAGAATCCCGAATTGCCAATACCCCGGAGTCTGGATGTGGTCGTGATCGGTGCCGGCTTTGCCGGCCTGCATATGCTGCATCGCCTGCGCGGCATGAATTATTCAGCACGGGTCTTTGAGGCCGCGGCCGACGTGGGTGGGGTCTGGTATTGGAACCGTTATCCCGGTGCGCGGTGTGACGTGGAGAGCCTCCAGTATTCCTACTCGTTCTCCTCCGAGTTGGAGCAGGACTGGGTCTGGACCGAAAAATATGCCGGGCAGCCCGAAATATTGCGCTACATCCAGCACGTCGCCGACCGCTTCGATCTGCGCCGGGATATCGCGTTCAACACCCGCGTTCGCTCTGCCAGTTTTGACGAGGTGCTGCAGCGCTGGCAGTTAAAAACGGAAAGCGGTGAACAAATTTCGGCGCGCTTCTGCGTCATGGCGACCGGCGCGCTGTCGATCCCGCGTTTGCCGGACATACCGGGTATCGAAAGTTTTGCGGGCAAGATCCACCACACCGGCGCCTGGCCGCACCAGGGAGTCGATTTCAGCGGACGCCGGGTCGGTGTCATCGGCACCGGGTCC
>JANYBQ010000053.1 GCA_025360705.1 Betaproteobacteria bacterium
GCCTGTTCCATGGCCGCGGCCGCATAGGCGGCCGTGATGGGCGGTACACCCGAGCAGGTCGAGAACGCGGCCGAGATCGGCATGGAACATAACCTGGGGCTGACCTGCGATCCAGTCGGCGGCCGGGTGCAGATACCCTGCATAGAACGCAATGCCATGGGTTCGGTGAAGGCGCTCAATGCCGCACGCATGGCGCTGCGCGGCGACGGCACGCATTACGTGTCGCTCGACAAGGTGATCAAGACCATGCGCGACACCGGGCGCGACATGATGACCAAATACAAGGAAACCAGCCGCGGCGGGTTGGCGGTCAACGTAATTGAGTGCTGAAGGGTCGACGGATTCCGATGAGTCATTTTTCGATTTTTTCGATCGCCCGCAACGCGCTCTCGTACCACGAGAACTGGCAAAAGCAGTGGCGCAGCCCCGAGCCCAAACGCAGTTACGACGCCATCATTGTGGGCGGTGGCGGCCATGGGCTTGCCACCGCCTATTACATGGCCAAGGAACACGGCATGCGCAACATCGCCGTGGTGGAGCGCGGCTGGCTGGGGGGCGGCAATACAGCGCGCAACACCACCATCGTGCGCTCCAACTATCTGTGGGATGACTCCACCCACCTGTACGAAAAAGCCTTGCAGTTGTGGGAAGGCCTGTCGCAGGACCTCAACTACAACACCATGTTCAGCCAGCGCGGCGTCATGAACGTGGGGCATTCGCTGCAGGACATGCGCGACATCCACCGCCGCGTGAATGCCAACCGGCTCAACGGTGTGGACGGCGTGGTGCTGAGCCCGGCGCAGATCAAGACCATGGTGCCGATCATGAACACCTCGTCCACACTGCGTTACCCGGTCATGGGCGCTTCGTTCCAGCCGCGTGGCGGTGTCGCGCGGCATGACGCGATTGCCTGGGGTTTTGCGCGCGCGGCAGATGCGCTGGGCGTGGATATTTTGCAGAACTGCGAAGTCATCGGCATTCGCCGTGACGGCGATCGGGTCACTGGCATAGAAACTACGCGCGGGGCCATCAGCAGCAAGAAGATCGGCATCGTGTCGGCGGGCCACAGCAGCGTGTTGGCCGATATGGCCGGTATCCGGCTGCCGCTGGAAAGTCATCCGCTGCAGGCGCTGGTGTCCGAGCCGCTCAAGCCGATCCTGCATACGGTGGTGATGTCGAATGCGATTCATGCCTATGTGAGCCAGTCCGACAAAGGCGACCTGGTGATCGGCGCCGGCATCGACAGCTATGTCGGCTACGGACAACGCGGCAGTTTCCCGGTGGTGGAACACACGCTGCAGGCGATCTGCGAAATGTTTCCGATCTTCCGGCGCGTGCGCATGAACCGTCAATGGGCCGGCATCGTGGACGTCGCGCCCGACGCCTGCCCGATCATCTCCAAGACCCATATCAAGGGCCTTTACTTCAACTGCGGCTGGGGCACCGGCGGCTTCAAGGCCACGCCGGGTTCAGGCTGGGTCATGGCCCACACCATGGCGCAGGACCGGCCGCATGCGCTCAATGCGGCGTTCGCGCTGGATCGGTTTACGAGTGGTCACCTGATCGATGAACACGGCGCGGCTGGGGTGGCGCACTGATGCCGACCCTGACGTCAACCCGATCGTTTCGGTTCGCCCTGGCTCAGTCTGAGCGGAGCTGTGAATCGCCGAACTTCCAAGTGTTGGGATAGCTGAATGTTTTTGATTACCTGCCCCTGGTGCGGGCCACGCGCCGAGAGTGAATTCAATTGCGGCGGCGAGGCGCATATCGCGCGGCCGCTGGATACCGACGCATTGACCGACGCGCAGTGGGGCGACTACCTCTTCATGCGCAAAAACACCAAAGGCCTGCATCGGGAACAGTGGCTGCACACCTCGGGGTGCAGGCGCTGGTTCAATGCCGAACGCGACACTGTGACCTATCGCTTCAACAAGTTCTACAAACCCGGCGAGGAACCTGATGGCAAGGCGTCGGAAGCCTTTGGCCCCAGTGGCCCTGCAGGTGGAGGCTCGGACGGCGGCGCGCCCAACGCCGGGGGCTTCGCATGAGAGACGTCGCACCGCGCCAAAAGGCGAACACCGCAGTGCGCGGCACGAAGGTACTGCCATGACGGGTTCCCGTATCGCTTCGGCTGGCAGCCGGCTCGACCGTGCGCGTGCGCTGAGCTTCCAGTTCAACGGCCGCAACTTCGGCGGGTTCGCGGGCGACACGCTGGCCTCAGCGGTACTGGCGGCCGGCGAGACCGTTTTGTCGCGCTCCTGGAAGTACCACCGCCCACGTTCCATCGTGAGTTGCGGTATCGAAGAACCTTCCGCGCTGGTGCAGTTGGAAAGCGACGCCTGGACCATCCCCAACGCCAAGATGCCTGAGGTCGAGTTGTACCAGGGGCTGCGATCCGAAAGCGTCAACCCCTGGCCCAGCGCCGGTAGAAACCTGTTCAGCATCAATCGCTGGTTCACGCCGCTTTTTCCGGCCGGCTTTTATTACAAGACATTCATGTGGCCGGCCAAGGCCTGGATGTGGTACGAGCGTTTTATCCGCAAGGCCGGTGGTCTGGGCGCCGCGCCCGAGCAGGAAGACAAAGATCGTTACATGCATCAGAACATCCACTGCGATGTGCTGGTGGCCGGCGGTGGCGTGGCCGGGCTGGCGGCGGCGCTTGCGGCAGGACGCAGCGGCGCAAGGGTGATCCTGGCGGAGTTGAGCGCGCATCTGGGGGGTTGCGCCCATCGCCTGCAAGGGATGATCGATGGCAAGTCCGCCTTGGAGTGGGTACGTGACGCGGAACGCGAACTGGCGGCGCTGCCCGAGGTGCGCATCATCCGGCGTGGTGTGGTGTTCGGGTACCACGACCAGAATTTTCTGACCATCCGCGAGTCGCTGACCGACCATCTGCCTCTCGCGGAGCGCAAGGGTTTTCGCGAAAAGCTGTGGCGCGTGCGTGCCGCGCAGGTGGTGCTGGCCACCGGCGCCCACGAGCGGCCGATGGTGTTTGGCAACAACGATCTGCCGGGCGTAATGTTGTCTTCGGCCATGGCCGATTACGCCGATCTGTACGGCGTGCGCGTCGGACAACAGATCGTGATCGTGGCCAATAACGACAGCGCTTATACCGACGCGCTGATCTTGAAACGCGTCGGCGCGCAGGTCACCGTGGTGGATGTGCGCATCGGCAAATTGCTTGCGGGCAGCCGCGCGCAACTGGCCAGGGACGGCGGCATCGCGATTCTGCGTGGCTTCGTGCCTCTGCACGCGCAGGGCAGCGCAGGCGTGCGCGCCATCGTGGTGTGCCAGATGAATGGTGGCAAGGCCGCGGGCGAACAACGCACGCTGGTGTGCGATGCGATCGGTATGGCGGGCGGTTGGAACCCCGCCATCCATCTGTATTCGCATTCGGGTGGCAGGGCGCGGTGGGATGAAGACAAAGTCTGTTTCGTGCCGGGCCCCGCAATGCCGGGCCAGCACAGCGTCGGCGCTTGCAACGCAAGCCTGACGCTGGCGCAAAGCATGGCGGAAGCCGGCCAGGCCGGAGCGGCGGCCGCAACCGCTGCGGGGTTCGCGGCAAGCGCAGCGCAGCCGCAAGTCGTCGAGCCCGTGACCGAGCCGATCAGCGCGTTCTGGATCGCCGAGACCGACACGCCGGTATCGCGCCGCGCCAAGGCGTTTGTCGATTACCAGAACGACGTGTCGGCCAGCGACATCGAACTGGCGATTCGCGAGGGCTTCGAGTCGATAGAACACATCAAGCGCTACACCGCGCTGGGTTTCGGCACCGACCAGGGCAAGCTGGGCAACATCAACGGCATGGCGCTGGCGGCGCGCGCGATGGGCAAACCGATAGCCAATGTCGGCACCACTACGTTCCGGCCCAACTATCTGCCGATCAGTTTCGGCCTTTTCGCCGGCCTGGAGCGCGGGGAGTTGTTCGACCCGGCACGCCGGACCAGCCCGCACGAACAACACGTGGCGGCGGGTGCGCTGTTCGAGAACGTGGGCCAGTGGAAACGCCCCTGGTATTTTCCGCAGGGCAACGAGGACTTGCATCGGGCGGTGAACCGTGAAGTGCTGGCGGTGCGCAACAGTGTCGGCATGCTGGACGCATCGACGCTGGGCAAGATCGACATTCAGGGCCCGGACGCGGCCAAGTTGCTCAACTGGGTCTACACCAAC
>JANYBQ010000071.1 GCA_025360705.1 Betaproteobacteria bacterium
CGACCCGGGACGCAACACCGACGAAGCCCAGGCAGTTGGGTCCGATCGCCGCGGCGTCCGCGTCGCGGCACAGCCGGGTTATGCGCTCCTGCTGAGTCTGGCCATGTGCGCCTGCCTCCAGGAAACCGCCCGAGTGGATCATCAACGCACGTGTGCCGCAGGCAATGGCCTCTTCAACGGCGGGCACCACCTTCTCTTCGGGCAGCGCAATGATCACGCAATCCGGCGGGCCTCTTTTCGCCGTCAACGCCGCGAGGCTGGGGTGGCAGGGTTTGCCGAAAATGGTCGCCCGGTTTGGATTGATCAGGTGGATCTTGCCGGGAAAACCGAGCTGCTCGTTGTTGGCAAGAAAGCGGTTGGTGAAGCTGACACCGGTCACGCGCTCCGATGCGCCGACGAGCGCGATGCTCCGGGGCCTGGTGAGCGACGCCCAGTTCTTTTCGGTCAGGGTGCTGTTCATGTCTGACGGCTCTCCAGCACGTCATGGCGCTGTTTGACCTCGCGCAACGCCGCGCTCAGTCCATCACGCTCTATCGTCTGCAGGAATTTCTGGCGCTGCGCCGTCGGGATCACTTTGCTGATTAGGAAGTCATCCCAGCCCCATTCGTCCATCAGTTCCTGCCCTTGCGCTTTGAGCGCTGCATTGATCATGCGTTTGGCCATCTGCATGGTCTCGCGTGGCATGGCCGCGAGCTTGGCGGCCATGGCCAAGGTCGTGTCCCGTAGCTGCCCTGGGTCCACAACGCGATTCACGAGACCCACGCGGTGGCCTTCCTCGGCCGAAAATTGTTCACCCAGCAGCATGATTTCTTTTGCCTGCCGCAAAGGCATGTAATACAGCAGTTTGGGTTGCGGCATGAGCGAGAATTTCATCTCCGGTTCCCCAAACACCGTATCGCGCGCGGCGACGACAAAGTCACACTGGTTCAACAGGCTCATGCCCCCACCCAGACAGTAACCCTTGGCCTCACAGATAGTGGGTTTGGGAGAGTCCCACAACGTTTTCAGGACGCGACGCTGCCCCTGCAACTGCGTCCATTGGACCCACAGGTCGTCGTTTGCTCCGTGGGCAGCCGATTCGCCCAGGTCGAAGCCGCCGCAAAAAGAAGTGCCCGCGCCGGCGAGCACGATGCATCCGACGTTGTTGTCGGCGATCAAGCTGGAAACGGCCTCTCCGATTTCCAGGTACAGGTCGCCGGTCAACGCGTTGTGGCGTCCGGGCCGGTTGAGCACGACGATGGCGGTTTCGTCGACCCGTTCAATAGAAAGTTGCGACAATGTGATCTCCGAAAACGATAGGTTGGCGCGGTGTGCGCCGGTGTTGTGAGGCAAATGATCCGCCTGCAAAATGCATCCGTCAAAGCTAGAAAATGATGCTTTATGCTCTATTAATTCGCGCATATAGCGTGCACACCATCGCCTCATGACCAAGAGCATTCACGGCAGGAACATTCACTTCAACGGCTTGCGATACTTCTTCGAGGTTGCTGCCGCGGGGTCATTTCGCGGCGCGGCGGACCGCTTGCACATCGCGGCCTCCGCGATCAATCGGCAGGTGCAAATCCTCGAGGACGAACTGGGTTGCCCGCTTTTCGAGCGTGGGCGCGGACGCGGCGGCGTAACGCTGACAGCTGCCGGGCACATCCTGCTGGAGGATGTGCGCGCCGCGATGGACGCGGTGGAACATGGCTGCAACGAGATCGCCGCGTTGCATGGCCTGCGGCGGGGCCATGTCGAGATAGGCATCAACGAAGGCTTTGCCTCAGCGTTTTTTCCACTGTTCCTGGCCCAATTCAACAAGCTGCATCCGGAGATAACGTTCGAGGTGATGGTCGGCGGATCGCGCGTGCTCATTGATTGGCTGGCAAACAACGAAGTCGAACTGGTGCTGGCTTTTAATCCTCCACTGCGCGTCGGCATCGAGGTCTTGAAGCGCATAGACGTCGAGACCAAATTGATGGTGCACAAGTCGCATCCGCTAGCAACCAAGCGCACTGTGACGCTGGCGGATCTGGCGGGCTGCAACATGGTGATGCCGAGCAGCGATCTGATCGCACACCGTTACCTTCATGAAATGCTCGCCGCCCGAAAAATCAAGGTGCGTTCCGTTCTTGTTTCCAACTCGCATATTTTTATGCAACGCGCAGCGGCGGAGAACCTCGGCGTCAGAGTGACTTCGTCCCATCCCGTGCAGGACATGGACTTTGGCCCTGACGTGGTATTCCGCCCGCTACGGGGTAGCGCGATTTCCCAGGAACACCTGATCTTCTGCAAGAAAGCAGGACGGGAATTGTCGCCCGCCTCTAAGGTATTGGCGAAGCAGTTGGCGGTTGCACTCGAGCTCGGCACCGCTCCCCGGAGGCGGGTGAGCCACGGCCGACTTGATAATTGATGCCTCATCAGTTCAGGGCAGGCGTGCCACGCCCTGCCACACGGGTGTCGTAAGTTGAAAAAGTGGGAAGGCAATGACAAAACAATTCGACCTCGTGGTCCACGGAGCGACCGGCTTCACGGGTCGGCTGGTGGTGGAATATCTATTGCGGCGTTACCCGGCCGGCAGTGGCCTGCGTTGGGCCATGGGTGGGCGCAGCGCGGACAAGCTGGCGGCTGTGCGTGAGGAAATCGGCGCGCCGACCGACACGCCGATGGTGGTGACCGACAGCGCCGACCCGGACAGTCTGCGCGCGCTGACGGCCCGGACCCGGTTGGTGCTGACGACGGTCGGTCCATACCAACTCTATGGTAACGAGCTGGTAGCCGCATGCGCACAGACCGGCGTGGACTATGTAGACCTGTGCGGCGAACCGGCCTGGATGCGCAATATGATCGACGCGCACGAAACGCAGGCCCGCAAGAGCGGCGCGCGTATCGTGTTTTCCTGCGGTTTCGACTCGATCCCGTTCGATCTCGGCGTGTTGATGTTGCAAAATGAAATGAAGGCCCGCTTCGGCAAGGCGGCCAGCCGGGTGTGTGGCCGGGTGCGCAAGATGAAGGGCGCGATGTCGGGTGGTACCGTGGCCAGCCTGAAGGCCACCATGGCGGCCCAGAGCGATCCACGCGTGCTCGATCTGCCGCGCAATCCGTTCTCCTTGACGCCTGGTTTTGAAGGCCCGCGGCAGCCTTCTGGCAGCAAACCCATGATCGACGCGGCCCTCGGTCTGTGGGTGGCGCCTTTCGTCATGGCCGCCATCAACATGCGTAACGTGCACCGCTCCAACTTCCTGCTCCAGCATGCCTACGGGAGCGACTTTGTCTACGATGAAAGGTTCTGTTGCAGTAAGCATAAACGACAATCTTGCCCATGCTTGATTTTCGCCAAAGTCTGATCAACAGCACCCTGCGCAAGGTGCTCAAACGGTTGCACTACCCTTTTGAGGTGATGCTGACCTGCGTGCGCTGGTATGTGGCCTACCCGTTGAGCCTTCGCCATATCGAGGAGATGATGCAGGAGCGCGGTGTTTTCGTGGATCACGTCACGGTTCACCGCTGGGCGATCAAGGTGCTGCCGGTTCTGGCCGCCGTGTTCCGCCGACGTAAGCGCCCCGTGGGTAGAAGCTGGCGCATGGACGAAACCTACACCAAGGTTTCAGGCCAGTGGAAATATCTCTACCGCGCCGTCGATCGCGACGGCGACACCGTGGATTTTCTACTCACTGCTAAGCGGGATCTGGCTGCGGCCCGGCGGTTCTTGGAGCGCGCCATCAACCTGCACGATGTGCCAGAGAAGATCACCATTGACAAGAGCGGCGCCAACACGGCCGCCATTGAAAGTGTTAAGGCCGACGCCTGCGTCGACATCCTGATGCGCCAAAACAAGTATCTCAACAACATCGTCGAACAGGACCACCGGGCCATCAAGCGGATCACCCGACCTATGCTTGGATTCAAGTCATTCTGGAGCGCCAGGATCATCATCGCCGGAATCGAAACGATGCACATGATCCGCAAGGGGCAGTTGGATTGTCCAGGTGGCCAACCCGTGTCTGCAGCCAACCAGTTCTACAGCCTTGCGGCCTGATCACAAGTCGAACCGTGCTGCTATTTTCGTCTTGACACCACTATCGCAACAAAACCGGCCCGGGTGCGTCAGCACCGCGGCCGGCAAGTACCAGATCAACAAACCCACCTGGCTGCGCTGCCAGAAGGCCTTGGGCCTGCGCGACTTCAGCCCGGCCAGTCAAGACCTTGCCTGCGCCTGGCTGATCGAAGACAAGGGCGCCATGCCCGACCTGCTGGCCGGGCGCTTTGGCGCCGCCGTCACGAAAATTCGCAAAGTCTGGGCAAGCCTGCCCGCGGCCGGCTACGGGCAGGGCGAGCGCTCCCTGGCCTGGCTAACCGCCAAGTTCGAACAGGCCGGCGGAGTGGTCACCGCATGAGCGCCGAAAACAAAATCATCGGCCTGGCCGTGCTGGCCGGCGCCGCCGCGCTGTATTACACCTACAGCCGCGCCAGCGGCGCCGTCAATGACCTGGTCGATACCGCCAAGGAAAAAGTGGCCAGCGCCACCGCCGCGGTGCAAAGCGCCTGGGCCAACAACGTGCGCGCGCCGTACGACGAAGCGGCCGCCTACGAGCAAGGCGCCGCGTGGCACCC
>JANYBQ010000164.1 GCA_025360705.1 Betaproteobacteria bacterium
TCGCTTGCTGGATAGCCCGGCCCTCCTCGATCTCGCCGATCTGCCAGCGCACTTCGTAGTCGATCGCCTGCTGCATGAACTTGAAGCTGTTGAGGTTCTTGATCTCGCGGCGTGTGCCCAGCGCAGCGCCGGGTCTGCGCACCGACACATTGGCATCACAACGGAAACTGCCTTCCTGCATATTGCCGTCGCAAATACCGATCCAGGTCACCAGTTTGTGCAACTCTTTCGCGTACGCCACCGCCTCATCCGATGAACGCATATCGGGCTCGGTCACGATCTCCAGCAACGGGGTGCCGGCGCGGTTCAAGTCAATACCTGACTGGCCCACGAAGTCCTCGTGCAGCGACTTGCCGGCGTCTTCTTCCAGATGCGCCCGCACCAGCCGCACCGAGCGTTTTTCGCCGTCCAGGAAAAACTCCACCTGGCCGCCTTGCACCACCGGGATCTCGAACTGGCTGATCTGGTAGCCCTTGGGCAGGTCCGGGTAGAAATAATTCTTGCGCGCGAACACGCTGCGCGGCGCAATATGCGCACCGATCGCAAGACCGAACCGGATCGCACGTTCCACCGCGCCGCGGTTCATCACCGGCAAGGTGCCGGGCAACGCCAGGTCCACCGCGCATGCCTGCGTGTTGGGTTCGGCGCCAAACGCCGTGGAGGCGCGCCTGAAAATTTTGGATTGTGTCGAAAGCTGGGTGTGGGTTTCGAAGCCGATCACAACCTCGTAGCCTTGCACCAATGGCGATTTGAGGGTTGCAATATTCGTCGTTGACGGCGCGGTGTTTTCGATCACGGTACTCATGCTCAGAACCCCTGCGGTTTGCGGGTGTGAAAGTCGGTCGCCAACTGAAACTGATGCGCCACGTTGAGCAGCTTAGCTTCCTGCAAATAGTTGCCAATCAGCTGCAAGCCGACCGGTAATCCGTGGGCTCCAAAACCGGCCGGAACACTCATGCCCGGCAGGCCGGCCAGCGACGCGGGCAAGGTGAAGATGTCGGCCAGGTAATTGGCTACCGGGTCGTGGCTTTTCTCGCCGATTTTCCAGGCCACCGTGGGTGCGACCGGTCCGGCGATTACGTCACATTGCTTGAACGCCTGCTGAAAATCGTCGGCCAGCATGCGCCGGATTTTTTGCGCCTGCAGGTAATAAGCGTCGTAATACCCGTGCGACAACACGTAGGTGCCGATCATGATGCGGCGCTTGACCTCGTCGCCGAAACCCTCGGCGCGGGTCTTGCGGTACATGTCCTGCAAGTCTTTGTAGTCATGCGCGCGATGGCCGAATTTGACGCCGTCGAAGCGGCCCAGGTTGCTCGACGCTTCGGCTGGCGCGATGATGTAATAAACCGGAATCGACAGCTCGGTGCGTGGCAAGGAAATCGGCACGCGCCGGGCGCCCAGTTTTTCGTATTGCATCAGCGCCGCTTCCACGGCAACGCGTACATCCTGCGCCACCCCGTCGCCGAAAAATTCCCGCGGCACACCGATACGCAAACCTTGCAGCGAATCCCCCAGCAGGCGGCTGAAATCTTCCACCGGCAGGTCGAGCGACGTCGAATCACGGTCCAGATCAGGCCCGCAAATGGAGCTCAGAAGCAGCGCGCAATCCTGTGCGTTGCGTGCCATCGGGCCGGCCTGGTCCAGGCTGGACGCAAAGGCCACCATGCCGTAACGCGAGGCGCGACCGTAGCTGGGCTTGATGCCGGTAATACCGCAGAAAGAAGCCGGCTGGCGGATCGAGCCTCCGGTATCGGTGCCGGTGGTTGCGGGTGCCAGCCGCGCGGCCACGACCACCGCACTGGCGCCGGACGACCCACCCGGAATGTGCGCCGTATTCCAGGGGTTGGGCACCGGCGTGGGTTGCGCATGGCCCATCGGGGCAACCGCCGAGTTCTCGTTCGAGGAGCCCATTGCAAACTCGTCGCAATTGAGTTTGCCCAAAGTAACGGCCCCTTCGCGCCCCAGGTTGGCGACCACCGTGGCGTCGAACGGCGAGCGGTAATCGCGCAACATGCGCGAGCCGGCGGTAGTGACGAAGTCCTTCGTGACAAAGATGTCCTTGTGGGCCAGCGGCACACCTTCCAGTTTGCCGCCGCCGCTTTTCGCGAGCAGCTGGTCGGCAGCGCCTGCCTGGTCCAGCGTAACGGCTTCGTCGCGTGCCAGGTAGACGCCCAAGGCGTCATGGGTTTTGGCACGCGCCAGAAAATGCTGAGCGGCCTCAATCGCGGACACTTTGCGCTGGCGCAGCGCGTTGGCCAGTTCGACTAGGCTCAGATCATGTAATTCGCCGGTGGATAAGTTCATGGCCTACTCGATCACTTTCGGGACCAGGAACAAGCCGCCTTCCACTGCCGGGGCACTGCGCTGGTTAGCGGCCCGGTTGTTGGGCTCGCTCACAATGTCGTCGCGCAGACGCAGCGGCAGGTCACGAATGGTTTCAAAAGGGTGGGCCAAAGGCTCAATACCCGTGGTGTCCACCGCGCGCATTTTCTGAACGAGGTCGAAAAACCCGTTCAATTGTGTAAGCATCCGTCCGCGCTCTGTCGGCGCCAGTTCCAGGCGCGCAAGGTCGGCAATACGGGAGATATCGGAGGGTGTCAAGGACATTGCAAAAGTGAGAAGAAAACCAGTGGCGGAAGGCGCTGGGCACAGCCTTAACCGTCAGGTCGCAGACAGGGGATGGGGTATTATCCCGCCTTTGCGCGCCGTTCCCAAAGCTGCGGATTTCGGTGCAAACCAGAAAATTTTTGAGCTGATAAATACACGGCGATGGCAGGCCGAAGCGCTTGCCGTGCCTGAGAGGATTCGATGTTTGGAGCATTCCGTCAGTACTTCTCCACTGACTTGGCGATCGACCTGGGGACCGCCAATACGCTGATATTTGTACGGGATAAGGGCATTGTGCTGGACGAGCCCTCGGTAGTGGCAATCCGGCACGAAGGCGGACCGCAGGGCAAGAAAACTATCCAGGCGGTTGGCAAGGAAGCCAAGGCCATGTTAGGCAAGGTACCCGGCAATATCGAGGCGATCCGGCCAATGAAAGACGGCGTGATCGCCGACTTTACGGTCACCGAGCAGATGCTCAAGCAATTCATCAAGATGGTGCATCCGCGCAGCATCTTCCGCCCAAGTCCGCGCATCATCATCTGTGTACCCTGTGGCTCGACCCAGGTCGAGCGGCGCGCGATCCGCGAGTCGGCCCTGGGCGCCGGCGCGCGCGACGTGTTCCTGAGCGAAGAACCCATGGCCGCCGCGATCGGTGCCGGCTTGCCGGTCAGCGAAGCCAGCGGTTCGATGGTGGTGGACATCGGCGGTGGCACCACCGAAGTTGGCGTCATCTCGCTTGGCGGCATGGTCTACAAAGGCAGTGTGCGGGTGGGCGGCGACAAGTTCGATGAAGCCATCATCAACTACATCCGGCGTAATTACGGCATGTTGATCGGCGAACCCACGGCCGAAGCGATCAAGAAAAAGATCGGCTCCGCGTTCCCCGGCAGCGAAGTCAAGGAAATGGAAGTGCGCGGGCGCAACCTTTCCGAAGGCGTGCCGCGCAGCTTTACCGTGTCGTCCAACGAGATTCTGGAAGCGCTGACCGATCCGCTCAACAACATCGTGTCGGCCGTCAAGAACGCGCTGGAACAGACCCCTCCCGAGCTCGGTGCCGACATTGCCGACCGGGGCATGATGCTGACCGGGGGCGGAGCGCTGCTGCGCGACCTGGACCGCTTGTTGGCTGAAGAAACCGGCCTGACCGTGCTGGTGGCGGAAGACCCGTTGACCTGCGTCGTGCGCGGGTGCGGCATTGCGCTGGAACGCATGGACCGATACGGTTCTATTTTTACCAGCGAATAGGCCGGCAGGGCGTAGACAACGGTAGCTGGGCGGCGCCGGTTTTGTTCCAGACAAATTCTAAGTCCCCATGCCGCTTGGTACCCTCGACAGAACCCCGCCGCCCTTTTTTCGCCAGGGGCCGTCGGCCCTGTCCAAGCTCACGGTATTCAGTGCATTGGCTCTATTCCTTATGGTGGCCGACGTGCGTTTCAGCGTGACGCAGCCGGTGCGCTCCCTTATCGCCAATATGCTTTATCCGGCCCAATGGCTGGTGATGGAGCCGATTGGCTGGGTACGCTCGGCGAGCGGATATTTCCAGAGCCTGCAAGCCTCACGGCAGCAGGAAGAACAGGCCCGCCAGCAACTCAATTCGCAGTCCCAGCGCGCCAGCCAGGTCGAGCAGCTGACGCTGGAAAACACCCGTTTGCGGCGACTGCTGGACCTGCGTGAACGTATCGCAACGCCCGCGCAGGCGGCTCAGGTTTTGTACGACGCGGCCGATTCCTTCAGCCGCAAGGTAATCATCGACAAAGGCATGGTCAACGGTGTCGCCGCGGGTTCGCCGGTGATTGACGAGGCCGGTGTGTTGGGCCAGGTGACACGGGTCTACACCTCGGTCAGCGAAGTGACGCTGGTGATCGATCGCGATCAAGCCATTCCAGTGCTCAACACGCGTACCGGCGCGCGGGGTGTTGCGTTTGGCGATCCGGCCGCGCATGGTGGTGGCCTGGAGCTGCGTTACATGGGCGCGAATTCGGACGTTCAGGTCGGCGACATTCTCACTACCAGCGGCGTTGACGGCGTCTATCCGCCAGGCCTGCCGGTGGCACGCGTCGACAAGGTCGACAGGCGCAGCGATTCGGCCTTTGCACGTATTTACCTTCACCCGTTGGCGCTGGTGGCGAGCACGGCGCATGTGATGGTGCTAAAGCCGGTCGCGACGCAAATCGCGGCACGCCCGGTGCCCGAACCGGCGCCACCGGTGGGCAGGAAGGCGGTGTTGAAATGATCATGCGTCAGGGCCAGCAACTGCTGTTGCCGGCCAATCCACTTTTTATCTGGAGCAGTTTGCTGGTGTCGCTGCTTTTGAACATGTTGCAGAACATGGGCTTGTTTGGGCGGGCGGCCTGGACGCCGGACCTGTTGGCCCTGGTATTGGTGTTCTGGAGCGTGCATCAGCCGCTGCGCGTCGGTATAGGCGTGGCGTTTGTGTTCGGACTCTTCATGGATGTGCACCAGGGCGGATTGCTTGGATCGCACGCATTGGCATACACCGTGATGAGCTTTCTGGCCATTACCATCCATCGGCGACTGTTGTGGTTCAGCGTGCCGTCGCAGGCCGCCCAGGTACTGCCTTTGTTTGCCGTCGCGCAAGTGCTGGAATTGGTTGCCCAACTGCTTGGCGGCGGTGTGTTTCCGGGTGTATCCATGTTCCTGGCCACGGTGGTCCAGTCGCTGCTGTGGCCGCTGGTTAGCGTGCTGCTGCTGGTGCCGCAACGAAGGGCGCCCGATCGTGATGCGAACCGGCCGTTATGACTGAATTGCACAATTGACCGAACTACGTAACGTCGAAGCCGACCTGGCGCGGTTTCGTTCGCGTGTGCTGGTCGTCAGCATCGTGGTGCTGGCCTGTTTTGGCTTGCTCGTCGCCCGACTGGTGCTGCTGCAGGTTACGCGGCACGAAGAGCTGAAAGCGCAGGCGGAGAGCAACCGCACGGCCGTGGTTCCGGTGGTGCCCAACCGCGGCCTGATCCTGGACCGCAACGGCGTCGTGTTGGCCACCAATTTCTCCGCTTATACGCTGGAGATCACACCGTCCAAGGTGGCTTCGCTGGAGCAGACGCTGTCCGATCTGTCTCAGGTAATGGACATCACGCCACGCGACAGGCGGCGTTTCAAAAAGCTGCTGGAAGAGTCCAGGAGTTTCGAGTCCATCGCCATCCGTACCAAACTCACCGACGAAGAAGTCGCGCGTTTCGCCGTTCAGCGTTTTCGTTTTCCGGGCGTGGAAATCAAGGCTCGCCTGTTCCGGAGCTACCCGTTTGGGGAACTTGCCAGCCATGTGATCGGTTATATCGGGCGTATCAACAAGGCCGAAAAAGAACGCCTCGAAGACTCCGACGACGACGCCAACTACCGCGGCACCGAATACATCGGCAAGCTCGGTGTGGAGCAGAGTTTCGAGGCCCGGTTGCACGGCACGACCGGCGTCGATTCGGTCGAAACCTCTGCCGGCGGCCATGCCGTGCGCAAGCTCGCAAGCAGTCCGTCCACGCCCGGCGACACCGTGACGTTGTCGATCGACATCAAGCTGCAAAAACTTGTCGAAGACATGTTCGGTGAGCGGCGCGGCGCGCTGGTGGCAATCGACCCAAAAACCGGTGAGGTGTTGGCCTTTGTGAGCAAGCCGACGTTCGACCCAAACCTGTTCGTGGACGGAATCGACACCGAAAGCTGGCAGGCGCTGAACGAGTCGATCGACAAACCGTTGCTGAACCGCGCTCTGCGCGGGACTTATCCGCCGGGTTCGACCTACAAACCATTTATGGCCATGGCAGCGCTGCAAACCGGCAAACGTTCGCCCAGCGTGGTTATCAACGACAGCGGCTCCTACATGTTTGGCGGCCACCAATTCCGCAGCTCTGAAGACCACGGACTGGGAGCGGTGGACATGCGTGCGGCCATCGTGAAGTCGAGCAACGTGTACTTTTATTCACTTGCCAACGAACTGGGTGTGGACACCATTCATGACTTCATGAAGCCGCTCGGGTTCGGGCAACTGACCGGCATCGACATACAGGGTGAACTACGCGGCATATTGCCCAGCCAGGAGTGGAAGCGCAACTACTACAAGCGCCCCGAACAGAAAAAATGGTTCGCGGGCGAAACCATTTCCCTGGGCATTGGCCAGGGGTACAACAGCTTCACCATGTTGCAACTGGGGCAAGCCATCGCCACGCTGGCCAACGGCGGTATCAAACATCAACCACAACTGGTGATCGCCACGCAAGACGCGATGACAAGGCTGAAAAAACCGATTGCCGCCATGGCGCCGGTTGACCTTGGGTTTAAACCCGAAAATGTTGCGATCGTGCGCGATGCGATGGTGGGCGTAACCATGGAAGGCACTTCGGCGCGCGTGTTTGCAGGCGCCGCTTACCGCTCCGCCGGCAAGACCGGCACCGCACAGGCGGTCAGCCTGGGCGCCAAGGAAAAGTACAACGCATCGAGGCTCGAAGAACACCAGCGCGACCACGCTCTGTATGTGGCGTTTGCACCGGCCGACGACCCGAAGATTGCTTTGGCGGTGGTGGTGGAAAACGCGGGCTGGGGCGCGGAAAGCGCCGCGCCGATTGCGCGCCGCGTATTCGATTACTGGTTGATGGGCCAGTATCCGAATGATCAGGACATGGCGGCCGTAAAAATCGGCAAGGCGGGAGTGCCGATCGGTAAGCCCCGTCCGGCGATTGAAGTCGCCGGGCCAGGCGCGCAATAGGACCCGCCTAAAAGAAAAAAGCGCTGGGGTTGCCAGCGCTTTTTTGGTTTTTTGCCGATGCGGACCGCTAGTCGCGGCTTCAGGGCGATATTGTGTCTCCAGGGTCCCCAAACGGACAGTGAGATCCTGTCCGTCGAGTGGGGCGACTTTACGTGAGCGTCGCAGGGATGGGAATCAGGGCTTACCCCAGAAGGCAATATGCAGTTGGGCGCGGGTATTGGCACCGCTTCACGCGCAAAGGCTTGCCGACTTGCGCATATAACCTCTCTGAAGTTAGCGCATACAAACGCCAGAGAGCCGTGGAATAGGATGTCTGGCCTACTACTCTTGGCATTTTGGATTGTCGTTTTCGTGGGAAAAATTGTGCGATCACGCAGGCCCCGCCGCCCCAGCGGTACGATTGCACACAAATATGTCCGCCTTACGCCGTCCTAGTGAGGAAACCAGCCCTCGCATCACCAGCCAAAATGAACCGGAAAACCGGGTTGTGATGCTCGACGGATGCTGGTCGGCGGCGGCGCTGGCGCAACCCCAGGTGTGGGATGCGTTGCACCTCGGATTGGCGGAATTGGCAAAAACGCCTCACCTCCAGCGGCGCTGGGATTTATCGGGGCTGGAACGCCTTGACCATACGGGGGCGCAACTTCTGTGGAACGCGTGGGGGCGCCAATGGCCGAGCGAGGTTTCGGCGCTGACGGCGCAACGCGCCATGATCGACCGGGTAGCGCGATATTCGGTCGGCCCGCCAGACCCGCAACGGCGTACCGTCTGGCAGCGTTTTCTGGCTGTAGGCGAACTGGTTTACCAAGTGGCGGACCATGGCCGCGACCTGATTCGATTGGTCGGTCAATTGCTGATCGACTGCGCGCGCCTGCTGCGTTCGCCGCGTGACGGCCCGTGGCGCGACGTATCGGGCAACCTGTATCGCATTGGCGCCACCGCGCTGCCGATCACAGCGCTGGTGGGGTTCCTGATTGGCGTCGTACTGGCTTACTTGATGGCGCAGCAGCTGCACAAATTCGGCGCCGACGCTTTTATCGTGGAAATATTGGGCATTGCGTTGATCCGCGAGCTCGGTCCGGTGCTGGCCGCCATTCTTATAGCGGGACGATCCGGCTCCGCCATCACCGCGCAGATCGGCGTCATGCGGGTGACCGAAGAACTCGACGCGATGCGGGTGATGGGGATTGCGCAAGGTTACCGTCTGGTGATGCCGCGTGCCCTGGCGATGGCCATTGCGATGCCGCTGGTCACGGTGTGGACCACGGTGTCAGCGCTACTCGGCGGCGCGTTGTCGGCCGATCTCGCAATGGGCATCAGCCCGGCCTACTTTCTGTCAGCGTTGCCGGCAGCGGTAGACGTCTCCAACCTCGCGCTGGCGGTAGGCAAGGCCATGGTGTTCGGTGTGTTGATTGCTTTGATTGGCTGCCATTACGGATTGCGCATCAAGCCCAACACCGAGAGCCTCGGGGAGGGCACCACGGCGTCGGTCGTGACCTCGATTACCGTCGTGATTCTGGTCGACGCCCTGTTCGCGGTAGTGTTCAAGGATGTGGGAATATGAGCGGCGTCCACGATACGACAGCGATGGGGGAGAGGCAATTTTCCGCCGGGCCGCCCCAAGGAAAATTAGCCCCCCTGGGGGGCAGCGCAGCACACGCAGTGGCAAGCGTGGGGGCCATCTCCAACAACGTGGTCGAGATCCGCAAACTTTGGTCGATGTTCCAGGTCGCCGGCCGCGAGATCGTGGTGCACAAGGACCTCGATCTCACGATAGAACGCGGCGAGCTGGTGTCGCTGGTAGGCGGCTCGGGCAGCGGCAAGACCGTGATGCTGCGCACCATACTTGGGCTGGAAGTTCCGGCGCGCGGCACGGTCACCGTGCTTGGCAAACCGGCCGAGCATTTGTCCGATGCCGGCGCCGCGAGCCGGGTCGGCATGTTGTTCCAGCATGGCGCCTTGTTCTCGGCTTTCAGCGTGCTCGACAACATCGCTTTTCCACTGCGTGAGCTCAAGACTTTTCCGGACGACCTGGTGCGTGACGCGGCGCTGGTAAAACTTCAAATGGTCGGTCTCGACACGGTACATGCGTACAAGATGCCGGCCGACCTGTCGGGCGGCATGATCAAACGCGTGGCGCTGGCGCGCGCGCTGATCATGGACCCGCCGCTGCTGCTGCTGGACGAACCGACGGCCGGGCTTGACCCGGACAGTGCCGACGCGTTCTGCGCGCTGATTCGTTCGCTGCATCGCGAATTGGGTCTGACCGTGGTGATGGTCACGCACGATCTGGACACCTTGTTCGAGCTCAGCACGCGGGTCGCCGTGCTGGCCGACAAACACATGATCGTGCACGGCGCGCCCAAAGATGTAATCGCGTTCCCGCACCCGTTCATCCACGATTTTTTCCTGGGCGAACGCGGGCAACGCGCGATGGAGTTATTGCGCGAATATCCTTTCGCGGTGTAGACGAGAAAATCTTATGGAAAACAAGGCCCACGCTTTTGCCGCCGGACTGTTCGTGTTGGTGGTTACCGCTTTGCTGGTTGCGCTGGCGGCGTGGCTGACACGCGACACCGGCGTGCGCCGGGTGTACGAGATATCCAGCCCGGAGTCGGTGAACGGCCTGCAACCGCAAGCCGCCGTGCGTTATCGCGGCGTCGCGGTAGGCAAAGTCACTTCGATTGGCTTCGACCCGAAAATGGCCGGCAATGTGCTGGTGCGTATCGCTGTTGACGACAGCGCGCCGGTCACCCAATCGACCTTTGCAACGCTGGGTTTTCAGGGCGTCACCGGCTTGGCCTTTGTGCAACTCGACGACAGCGGGGCGTCCAAAGTCGCCCTGGTGTCGGGCAACGACGAACCGGCGCGTATTCCGATGCACCCCAGCCTGCTGTCCAAGCTGTCCGATCAGGGGGTGGCGATCCTGACACAGCTGGAGCAAACCAGCCAGCGTATCAACCTGCTGCTGTCGCCCGATAACCAGAAGCAGTTGATGGCGACCGTCTCCGGTATCGGCCAGGCAGCCGGCAGCGCGCAGCAACTGTCGACCAAAGTGCAACAACTCTCCGGCACATTCGAGACCGTTCTCAAAGCCCAGCTCGGGCCGGAACGGGTCAGCATTCCGCAGTTTGTGACAGAGGCCACCGGCACCTTCAAGGCGCTCCAAAAAAACTCCGACGGCATAGACCAGACCGCGGCGGAGTTCAAAAAAACGGCGTCTGAACTTACGCGGGTGGCCGAACGCCTGAATGCCCAGGGGGGCGTCATCGACCGGCTCGCCGATGGAGCGGTCGCCGTGACGGCCGTGGGCCAGTCGTTCAGTTCCGCCACCTTGCCCCGTTTGAACCGCACCAGCGAAGAGGCGGCACGCACCGCACGCCAGGTCAGCCGCACGGTAAGCGCCGTGAGCGACAACCCCCAGTCTCTGATATTTGGCAATGGGCTTGCGGCACCGGGACCGGGCGAACCGGGATTCACCTTTCCGAAAGGCGCGCAATGACAGTCAAAAGCAACCGGCCACCGAGCCGCTTAGGGTCGGGAACGCGGCGTGATGCCTTGCCCACCGCTTTATTGCGCCAAACCGCGATGCCGATACTGGGGATGGTGTTCGCGGTCTGCGTAGGGGGATGTGCCTTCGTGGACAAACCTCTTCGTCCCGCGGTTTATGACTTTGGCCCCGGCGCGCTTGGCGCTCCAGCGGCGAACGCACCGGCTTCACTGGGGGTATTGGCGCTGTCGGAGGTGGAGGCCGGCAGCGCGCTCGACAGCACCGCCGTTTCATACCGCCTGACTTATACCGACGCCCAGCAATTGCTGCCATATGCGCAGGCACGCTGGAGCATGGCTCCGGCCCAATTGATACGCCAACGCCTGCGTGAAGTGCTGGGCCAGCGCCGCAGCGTGCTCAGCCCGGGGGACGGTAATGTGACGGGCGCAAAGCCGGCGCTGATGCTGCGTATCGAACTTGAAGAGTTCAGCCAGTTATTCGACGCGCCGGGTCGAAGTTCCGGCCTGGTTCGGCTGCGCGCGACGCTGGTTCAGGGTTCGCCGGTCGGCGACAAGCTGTTGGGCCAACGCAGTTTTGTGGCGCAGCGTCCCGCGCCGACGCCCGACGCGCCCGGTGGCGTGCGTGCGTTGACGGCCGCCACCCATGCGGCGGTGGAAGAAATCGAGCAATGGCTGGGCCAGTTTCCTTGACCGATAGCAGCCCGCCGATGGCCTTGTTGCAAGCGCACTTCGCGCGCACCGGGCTCCAACTGGACGGCACATGCGTTGGTTTGTCGAGTTATGGCTTGCAATGGCGCCAGACCGCCGCCTTGCTAGAAGACCTGACGGCCGAAGAGGCCGACACACTCGGTGCCCTGATGCCTCTGTTGCGCGCCCGGGCTGGCCAGGCATTGATTACCGAGGGCGATGTTGGCGACTGGATGCTGCTGCTGCTGGGCGGCACGGTGGACGTGACCAAGCGCTCCGAGAGCGGCCAAGTTTCGCGTCTGGCGGTCATCAAGCAGGGCGCAGCCGTGGGCGAAATGTCGATGCTCGATGCCGCGCCGCGTTATGCCACCTGCACGGCGATCGAGGATGTGCAGGCCGGCGTGTTGCCGCGCGCCGTGATTGCGCGCCTGATCCAGGATCATCCTGCCATCGGCGCCAAGCTGCTGGTCAAACTGACCCAGTTATTGGCCCAGCGCCTGCGCAATACCAGTACCCAATTGGTAAAGCTGCTGCAACAACACCGGTCCCACGAGTAGGACTGTTTCCGGCCGGGCCGCCTCGAGGCTATACGCGCGCCGTGCGACGGCGAATGCAGCACACGTTGAGCGAGTGCCCGCGTCATGCGTGGGCAAGGATCGGGAAGAGTTTTACCAACCCCTCGGACATCACCTCAACCGCCAGCGCCGCGAGAATCAAACCCATCAGCCGCGTCATGACGTTGATGCCGGTGCGGCCCAACACGCGCGCAATCGGCTCGGCCAGCGTAAAACATAAGGCGGTGGCCAGGCCAATCACCACGCCGTAAACCACCAGCGCCGCCAGTTGCGGAAAATGTTTGGCACGTTCGGCGTAAATCACCACTGTGGACATGGTGGCGGGGCCGGTCAGCAGCGGTATCGTCAGCGGCACCACCGCGATGCTGGCGCCATCCAGGGAGCGCCGCGCGGCATCGTTGATTTCATCGGCGTTCGACTTGGCTTCGGCAGGCTGGGCGTTCAACATGCTCAAGGCCGAAGTCAGCAACAACATGCCGCCGCCGACCTGAAAGCTGGCCAGCGAGATACTGAAGAACTGCAGAATTTGCAAGCCCAGCAAGGCGCTGGTGGCAATCACCACGAAGGCGCTGAAGGAGGCAACCCAGATCGTGCGGCGCCGCTGCTCGCGCGTAAAGCCATGGGTGTAATGGATAAAAAACGGAATGATGGCCAGCGGATTCACGATCGCCAGCAGTGTCAGAAGAGGCTTGTAGTCCATGTTGTTTGCGCTGCTGGCTGGAGACGCCAGTGGTCAGCGGCCGCCCGCAACATCCAGCACCGCACCCGTGATGTAACTGGCATCGCCCTTCAGCAGCCAGACGATGGCCTTGGCCACTTCTTCGGCGCTGCCCGCGCGCTGCATGGGCACCAAAGGCGCCATTGCGCGCGCGCGGTCCGGCTGACCACCCGAGGCATGGATGTCCGTTTCTATGATGCCGGGGCGTACCGCGTTGACCCGAATGCCTTCTAGCGCTACTTCCCTGGCAAGCCCGATGGTGAAAGTATCGATTGCGCCCTTGGACGCCGCGTAATCCACATACTGGTTCGGCCCGCCCAGGCGCGCCGCCACGCTGGACAGGTTGACGATGGCGCCGCCCGCGCCACCGTGGCGTGTACTCATGCGCTGGATCGCCTCGCGGGAACAGACGATGCTGCCCAGCACGTTGATGTCGAACATGCGCCGGATGCGCTGCACGCTCATCTCGTCCACGCGCGACGCCACGTCCACCACACCGGCGTTGTTGACCAGTGCGTTCAGCCGTCCCAGCTTGGCGTCGACTTCTTCGAACATCGCAATTACCTGGGCTTCCACCGCCACATCGGCCCGCACCGCGATGGCCGTGCCGCCGGCTGCGCGTATCTGACGCACCACGTCATCGGCCGCCAGCGAATTGGCGCTGTAGTTGACCGCAACCGCAAAGCCCTGGCGCGCAGCCAGCAACGCGGTCGCGGCGCCGATGCCGCGCGAGCCGCCGGTAACCAGAATAACGGGGTTCATGGAGTTTCTGCGGAGTGGGAAGTTTCGAGGTGAAAGACACGGCCAGTGCGCACAATACACCACTGCATAACCCTTGAACCAGGAGATGTCCCATGCCTCAGACCATCGATTATTTTTTTGCGCCGCAAAGTCCCTGGACTTATCTGGGGCATGCGCGGTTTGTGGCAATGGCGCAGTCCGTGGCGGCGATAGTGCGCCCGCTGCCGATCGATCTGGGCAAGGTTTTTCCGATATCCGGCGGCCTGCCTTTGGCGAAGCGCGCCCCCCAGCGCCAAGCCTATCGACTGGTCGAGTTAAAGCGGTTTAGTGAACACCTGAACCTGCCCATAAACATCCAGCCGCAGTACTTTCCGGTGTCATCGGACGATGCCGCTTGTTTGATCGTTGCAGTCAATATGACCGACGGTCCAGCAGCGGCACTGCTTATCGCGGGCCGGCTGATGGCCGCGGTCTGGACGCAGGAACGCAATATCGCCGACGCGGCTGTATTGGGCGAATTGCTAAAAGAGGCGGGGCTGGCGTGGCAGCGGCTGAAGCAGTCGCACTCGCCGGCGGTTCGGCAAGCGTATGCAGCCAACACCCAGGCAGCTATCGACGCCGGTGTGTTTGGTGCCCCCACTTATAGCATCGCCGGTGAGAAGTTCTGGGGCCAGGATCGGCTTGACTTTGTCGAGCGGCGATTGCGCGCAGCGTAAAATTTCGGATTCTCCAATTCTTTTCCTATGCCAAAGGAGCTCCATGTCAGAAACGATTCAACTCAGATCCAGCGACGGTTTTGCTTTCCCCGCGTATGTGGCGCGTCCCGCGGGTAAACCCAAAGGCGCGGTGGTGGTATTGCAGGAAATTTTTGGTGTCAACTCGCACATCCGTTCGGTTGCCGACGGGTACGCGGAGAAGGGGTATCTGGCAGTAGCACCGGCGACTTTTCACCGCATCCAGCAAGGCGTGAATCTGGGTTACACGCCCGAGGACATTCAGGCCGGGGCCGCGCTCAAATCCAAAGTGGAAGCGCTGCCGGCGCCGGGTGTCATGCCCGATATCGAAGCCGCGATCCAGTACGCCGCGCAAGCCGGCAAAGTGGGCCTGACCGGTTACTGCTGGGGCGGTTTGCTGGCATGGCGCAGCGCCTGCCTGCTAAAAGGCCTCGCTGCGGTGGCACCTTATTACGGCGGCGGAATGACCGTTGGCGCGGAGCTGGCTCGCAAGCCTTTATGCCCGGTGTTGTGCCATTTCGGCGACCAGGATCAGCACATCACGCTCGATACCGTGGAAGCGTTCAAAAAAGCGCAGCCCCAGGTCGAGGTGCGGATTTATCCCGCCAACCATGGCTTCAACTGCGAGCAGCGTGGTTCCTACGACGCGCCATCGGCGGCCTTGGCACGTGAACGCACGCTGGCATTTTTTGCCCGCCACGTCGGCTGATATGGCGATGCGCCAACTTCACTACTACCCGAGCACCGCCAGCATGGCGCCGCAGATCCTGCTGGAGGAAATGGGCGTGCCGTTCGAGATGGTGCTGATTGACCGGGACCATGACGGCCACAAGTCGGCGGCTTACCTGCGGCTCAATCCCAATGGCTCGATACCGGCGTACGTCGAAGGCGACCTGGTGTTGTACGAGTCGGCCGCGATTTGCCTGCATCTGTGCGACAGCGTGCCTACAGCAAAACTGCTTCCCGCACTTGGTACGGCCGAACGCGCGCATTGCTACAAGTGGCTGATGTGGATGACCAATACTTTGCAGGCCACATTGATGCTCTACTTTTATCCGGAACGCTTGATGAACGATGGCAACACGGCTGGCGCGGATGAACTCAAACTGCACGCCGAAAGAAAAACCGACGCCTTGCTGGAACAGCTGGAGGCGGAACTTGCCCGTCATGGCGGCCCATGGTTGCTCGGCAGCCGTTACTCGGTGCTCGACCCGTTTTGCATGATGTTGTGTCGCTGGACGCGTGGCTTTACCAATGTCGCGCGGGCGCGCGACAGGACCTATCTGGGGCCCTATTTGCAGCGCATGCTCGAGCGTCCGGCGGTGCAACGCGCATTGGCGACCGAGAAACTCGAACAGCCCTGGGTTTAGCGCGAAAGAAACGCACACGGGAACCAGCGTCGTCCTGGCCCAACTCGGCCCGATGCGGCGGTAATCAGTGTGCAGCCGCGACGTGCTACCGCGCAATCTTGCAGGCGCACGGTCAGCAACATATTGCTACTGATTTCGCAGCAGGCGTGCCGCCTCGAGCGCAAAGTAAGTCAATATGCCGTCAGCGCCTGCGCGTTTAAAGGCCAGCAGGCTTTCCATCATGACCGCATCGTGGTCAAGCCAGCCGTTTTGCGCCGCTGCCTTGAGCATGGCGTATTCGCCGCTGACCTGGTAGGCGAAAGTCGGAATGCGGAACTCCTGCTTGACGCGGCGCACTATATCCAAGTAGGGCATGCCGGGTTTTACCATCACCATGTCAGCACCTTCGGCAATGTCCATCGCCACCTCACGCAGCGCTTCATCACTGTTGCCCGAGTCCATCTGGTAGACCTTCTTGTTGCTTTTTCCGAGATTGCCGGCCGAGCCGACCGCATCGCGGAACGGACCGTAAAACGCACTCGCGTATTTGGCACTGTAGGCCATGATGCAGGTGTGGATGAAATGGTTGGCTTCCAGCGCATGGCGAATCGCGCCGATACGACCGTCCATCATGTCGCTGGGCGCCACGATGTCTACGCCGGCCTCCGCCTGCGTGAGCGCCTGCTTGACCAAAATCGCGACCGTTTCGTCGTTGAGGATGTAGCCATTGCTGGCCGGATCGGGGTCCAGCACGCCGTCCTGCCCATGGCTTGTGAAGGGGTCGAGTGCGACGTCGGTCATTACACCGAGATCGGGAAATTGTTTCTTGAGTGCGCGTACTACCCGAGGTATCAGTCCGTCAGGATTGAGGGCCTCGCGTCCATCCGGCGTTTTCAGCGTTGGGTCTATTACCGGAAACAGCGCCATGACGGGGATTCCGAGGCTGACGCATTGCTGTGCCACCGGCAGCAGCAGGTCGAGACTTACACGATTCACACCCGGCATGGACATCACCGGTTCGCGGCGTTGGGTTCCATCCACGACAAATACCGGATAAATAAAGTCCTGCGCGCCCAGCCGGTACTCACGCACCAGGTCGCGCGTGAAGCCATTCCGGCGCAGTCGCCGCGGACGACCCGCAGGGTAGGGGGCAAAATTTGTCATGGGGAAAATTGTGCCTGATTGGTGCAGGTAGGCCTATGGATAATATTTGGTCGCAAAAAAGCGAATCTGACTAGAGCTTTACCGCCATATTTCGGTCAAACCTACATATTTGTAACAAAACGCTTGAACCCCACACACATCTTTGCTAGATTGCGTGTGGGCGGTTCGCCGCCC
>JANYBQ010000200.1 GCA_025360705.1 Betaproteobacteria bacterium
TATTACCCGGCGGCCAACGGCAAACGCGAAGACGCGATAGTCATGAGTCTGCGCTTGTGAATTGCATCAGCGCGGTGCCGAACCGCTCCCGGCAAGCAAACGCCCGCTGGGTGGAAGCGAGCACACGCAGTGCCGAGCGTGGGAAGTCGTCTTATGAGTCTTGATCTGGACGAACGGCAATGCGCCATGCTGGAGGAAATGCATGTGCGGGTCTGGTGGCCGAAACCACGCACTGCCGGAATTGCAGCTGACGCCAAACCAATCCCGGTTCGCCCTGAGCCGCCGGCCCGGACCTCTGTTAAAGGGCTCGCGGGCAATGACTGGCCAAGCCTGAACCAGGCAGTGCCCAATCCATCAGTCCCCAAGCGCCCACCGGCGGGCAACACGCCCGTGGCGGATAGCGCCCCGGTTCGCCCGACAGCGGAGCTTGACACGCTGGACTGGCCGGAACTCGCAGGCACGATTGCAGTTTGCACCGCTTGCAGCTTATGCGCCGGCCGCAAGGCGCCGGTTTTCACCGCCGAGGCAACCCCGCGGCAGGCCGACTGGCTGGTGGTGGGCGAGCCGCCGGATGAGCAGGAGGAACGTGCCGGTACTGCGTTTGCGGGTCAGGCCGGTCAACTGCTCGACAACATGTTGCGCGCGGTGCAGCTCACGCGCGATGGCACAGGCAGCGCTGGGGCCAGGGTGACGAATGTCGTGAAGTGCCGGACTACGCCGGTACGCAACCCGCAAGCCGATGAACTGGCGATTTGCGCCGCGTACTTGCGGCGCGAGATCGCGCTGGTGCAGCCCAGAGTCATCCTTGCAATGGGCCGTTTCGCGGCCTTGTCCTTGCTGGCCGAAAGCAGCCCGGAACTGGCCCGTCTGCCATTTGGCAAATTGCGCGGGCAGGTGCACCGCTACCACGGCGTGCCGGTGGTGGTGACTCACCACCCGAGCCGGCTGTTGCGGGCGCAGGAAGACAAGGCCAATGCCTGGGCCGACCTGTGCCTGGCACAAAGCGTGGCGCGCAAAGGGCTGTCGCAAGGCGATGCATAGGTAAGATAGTTGGCATGAACTTTGTCGACATGCTCGCGCGCGCCGAGCGCCAGAACGGCTCCATGTTGTGTGTGGGCCTGGACCCGGAGCCGGCGCGGTTTCCAGCTCGGTTGAAAGGCGATGCCAGCCGCATCTACGACTTCTGCGCCGCAATTGTGGACGCCACGGCGGACCTGGTGATCGCGTTCAAGCCGCAGATCGCCTACTTTGCCGCCCATGGCGCCGAGGCGCAGCTGGAACGGCTGATGCAACACCTGCGCCGCGCCGCGCCCCAGGTGCCGGTAATCCTGGACGCCAAACGTGGCGACATCGGCGCCACCGCCGAACAGTACGCCATCGAGGCGTTCGAGCGTTACGGCGCGGACGCCGTAACCTTGTCGCCCTTCATGGGCTTCGACTCGGTGCAGCCGTATCTGAAACGCCATGGCAAGGGAGCGTTTTTGTTGTGCCGTACCTCCAACCCCGGCGGTGACGATTTGCAGAACCAGCGTCTGGCAAGCGTCGCCGGCGAGCCGCTGCTGTACGAGCACATCGCTACGCTGGCCCAAAGCGCATGGAACATCAACGGCCAGCTCGGGCTGGTGGTGGGGGCCACTTACCCGGCGGAAATTGCGCGTGTACGCGTGCTGGCACCTACCTTGCCGCTTCTCATTCCGGGCGTGGGTGCGCAAGGCGGGGATGCGCGCGCAACCGTGCGGGCTGGCTGGCGCGGCGATGCGCACCGCACCGAAGCCGCTATCGTCGTCAACTCTTCACGTTCCATTCTGTACGCCTCGCCGGGGAACGACTTCGTGGCTTCGTCGCGCGCCGAAGCCATGCGCACGCGCGACCTGTTGCACGCCGCGCGTGAGCATCGCTGAACATCGCACGGCCGCTTCCATGACCGCTGGGCTCGCTCGTCGCCTGTTGCCGTTTCTGAACTGGCCGCGGGTTGACAGGAAAACCATTCTTCTCGACCTGATAGCCGGGCTCACCGCGGCCCTGCTGGCGATTCCGCAGTCGCTGGCGTATGCGCAGCTGGCCGGGGTGCCCGCTTACTACGGCCTGTATGCCGCCATCTTCCCGGCCATCGTCGGCGTGTTGTGGGGATCGTCGGCGCTGCTGGTGACCGGGCCGGTGGCCATCACGTCGCTGCTGACCGCCGCCAGCGTCGGTCATATCGCGGTTTCGGGCACGGCCGAGTTCATCACCTACGTCACCTTGCTGTCGCTTATTTCCGGATTGATCCAGCTCGGGCTGGGGCTTGCGCGCGCCGGCGTTTTGCTCAACTTGTTGTCGCATCCGGTGCTGCTGGGTTTTATCAATGCGGCAGCCCTGGTGATCGCCTTTTCGCAGTTACCGGCATTGACGGGCATCGATGTGCCCAGGTCCGACAGTTTCATGGCCGACGTGGGGCATTTGCTGGCCCGACTGGAAACCGCCAATCTCTGGTCGGTTGCATCGTGCGTCCTGGCACTGGCTCTGTTGTACGCCTTCAGGCGTTTTGCGCCCCGGCTGCCGGGGGTTTTGATCACCATCGCGGGTGTGACTTGGCTCAGTTATGCCATCGGCTTCGCGCAGCATGGCGGCCAGGTGGTGGGCGCCATTCCGGCCGGCCTCCCCGGCATATCGGTTCCGGCCATGAATTGGGACGCGATCGTCAAACTTTTTCCGGCAGCGCTCGTCATCGCACTGGTGAGTTTTACCGAAGCCATGTCAAGTTGCAAAGTGATCGCCGTGAAGACGCGGACCAAATGGGACGACAACCAGGAGCTGATTGGCCAAGGCCTGGCCAAGGTGATGGCGGCGTTCTGCAATTCCATGCCGGTTAGCGGCTCCTTTGCGCGCTCGGCGCTCAACCTGGCGTCGAATGCAAAGACCGGTTTCTCCGGCTTGTTCGCCGCCGGTTTCATATTGTTGACCTTGCTGTTTTTCGCGCCGCTGTTGTATTACGTGCCCAAGCCGGCGCTGGCCGCCATCGTGCTGATGTCGGTGGTCAATCTGGTTAACTTCGCGGGCATGCGCAACGCCTGGCTGGCCAACCGGGACGACGGCATCGCCGCTATCCTGACGCTGGTGGCGACGCTTGCGTTTGCGCCCAATATCCAGAACGGCATACTTGCGGGTTTGTTTTTTTCGCTCGGCGCTTTCATCTACCGCCGCATGGCGCCGCACATCGT
>JANYBQ010000215.1 GCA_025360705.1 Betaproteobacteria bacterium
GGCTTTCCTGCACGGCGCGGCGGATCAACTCGACTGCCTTGGGCAGATCGAAAGGCTTGGGAAGGTACTCGAAGGCACCGCGCTGAAACGCGGATACGGCACTGTCGAGGTCCGAGAAAGCGGTCATGATGATGACCGGCAGTCCTGGGTGTTTTGCCTTGACCTTCTCCAACAGGTCCAGACCCGAACCGCCCGGCATACGGATATCGCTTACCAGTATTTGCGGCCCGTCCTGGTCGCCCGCGGTTGCCAATGCAGCCAGCACATCGCGTGCGTTGGTGAAGCTGCGGGTCGCCAGGTTTTCGCGCAGCAGCGCTTTTTCCAGGACGAAGCGAATGGATTGGTCATCGTCCACGATCCAGATCGGCTTCATGTGTGTTGTTACCTCGAAGATCGCCAAGTGAAGTTGCTAAGGAAGCGGTATCAATATTTTGAAATCCGTACGTCCCGGCACGCTATCGACCTCGATCATTCCGTGATGTTGCTGCACAAAGGTTTGCGCCAGTGTCAGCCCCAAGCCCGACCCGCCTTCCCTGCCCGACACCAGCGGATAGAAAATTCGGTCCCTGATCGAGTCTGGTATGCCAGGCCCGTTGTCGATGACATGCAATTCCAATGCCAACCGATAGCGCTGTTTGCCGAAGGTAACTCCACGCGCAATGCGGCTGTGAAATGTCAGGCAGGCATCACCTGCGGCGATGCGCTCAGCAAGCGCCTGACATGCATTCTGGGCGATGTTTAGCACGGTCTGGATCAACTGTTCGCGGTCGGCGCGCAGCTCCGGAATCGACGTGTCGTAGTCGCGCACCACCTTCAATCCACGCGGAAATTCAGCCCCGATCAAAGAGCGTACCCGTTCGCATACCTCATGGATGTTGACGTCGCCGACCAGATGCGGAAGCCGGTGCGGCGCAAGCAATCGGTCCACCAAAGTCTGCAGCCGGTCGGCCTCGTGAATGATGACCTGGGTGTATTCCTTGAGGCCGCGATCGAGGATCTCCATTTCAAGCAACTGGGCCGCGCCGCGTATGCCACCCAGCGGGTTCTTGATTTCATGGGCCAGGTTGCGAATCAATTCCTTGTTGGCCTGCGCCTGGTCGGCCAGCCGCTCTTCACGATCTTGGCGCGCCTGCTGCTCTTGCGGCAACAGCTCCACGATGATTTCGCCGGCCACTTCGGTCTGGGTAACGATTACATGCACCGGAATCGGTTCGTGGTTCAGGCGCCTGAGCCATGCGTCGTAACGCAACGCCGCGAACTGGTTGCCACCCGCTCCGCGCAAGGCGTTTTTCAGCCCCTGTGGATCGGTAAAACAGTCGGCGAACTGCGACTCTTCGATGATCCTGCGCGAAGTGCCCAAGGCGTCTTCGAGTGCGGAGTTGGCAAACAATACCGAGCCATCGACACGTACCACGGCCACCAGCGTGGCCAGCAGGTCGAACGAGCGCAGACGCGCGGCAGCAGACGCGGGAACCGGATGGAGAGGCGGCTTGTCCAGCCTGTTATTTGGCAGCGGAGACACGCACCAGCTCACGGCGGATGCCCGCCATGTCGCTTTCATTGCGAGCGATACTGGCCTTGAGCTCAGCGATCCGATCCAGGTACTTCTGGTAATTGCGCGCCTCGTCGCCACGTTTCTCGGGCTCACCGTTGTTGTATTCGCCCATCAGATCGCTTTGGCGCGATTCGACCTTTTTAAGTTCAGCCTCAAGAATCAGGCGCGCATCGGAGTCGCGTGCCTTTTGTCCGGCGGCATCGACGCGCGGGGCGCCCGGATTCGCAGCGGCTACGCGAACCGGAGGAGCCACTGCGGGACGAAAGCCCTGGACCACGGTGACGTTGCCACCCTCGATCAACTTGCAGTGGCTTTTTTGCGCTTCGGACACGGTATTGGTGTACTCATTGCCACAACGATAAATGGGACCGTCGGCATACGCACCGGATGAAAAGAACGCGGCCAAAAAAGATATCAAAAAGAGGTGTTTCATGCTAGCTCCACGCCTCAAAAAATTAGCATTGATGGGCCTGCCAGTATGCGTCAATTGGTCTGAAACTCAAAACCGCCGCAAATACCCACAACAAAAAAGGACGGTTTCACCGTCCTTTTTGACGACATCCCGACGGCTCCGTAAAAGAGCCGAGGGACACCGGTTAAAGAGAGTAATACATGTCGAATTCGATCGGATGGGTAGCCATGCGCATACGCGTCACCTCACCCATTTTGAGTTCGATATACGCGTCGATCATGGTGTCGGAGAAGACACCGCCCTTGGTCAGGAAAGAGCGGCCCTTGTCCAGGTAATCCAGCGCCTGATCCAGGCTGTGGCACACCGTCGGGACCAACGCGTCTTCTTCCGGCGGCAGGTGATACAGGTCCTTGGATGCGGCTTCCCCCGGATGAATTTTGTTTTCGACGCCGTCGAGTCCGGCCATCAGCAGCGCCGAGAAACACAGGTAGGGGTTGGCCAACGGATCCGGGAAACGAGCTTCAACGCGGCGCCCCTTGGGGTTGGCAACGAACGGGATACGAATCGACGCGGAGCGGTTCTTGGCCGAATAGGCCAGCTTGACCGGCGCCTCGAACCCGGGGACCAGACGCTTGTAGCTGTTGGTGCCGGGGTTGGTAATTGCGTTCAACGCACGGGCGTGTTTGATGATGCCGCCGATGTAGAACAACGCAAATTCCGACAGGCCCGCGTAACCGTCGCCAGCAAACAGGTTTTTGCCATCTTTCCAGACCGACTGGTGCACGTGCATGCCGGAGCCGTTGTCGCCAACCAGTGGTTTGGGCATGAAGGTGGCCGTCTTGCCGTACGAATTGGATACGTTCCAGACCACGTATTTCAAGATCTGGGTCCAGTCGGCGCGTTGCACCAAGGTGCTGAATTTGGTACCGATCTCGTTCTGTCCGGCGCCACCCACTTCATGGTGGAAAACCTCCACGGGCACGCCCAGCGACTCCAGGATCAGCGAGATTTCCGCACGCAAGTCTTGCGTGCTATCGACCGGTGGAACTGGAAAATAACCGCCTTTGACGGTCGGGCGATGGCCCCGATTTCCGCCGTCGATCTTCTTGCCGGTATTCCATGGCGCTTCGTATTCGTCGATCTTGACAAACGAACCCGACATGTCCGACCCCCAGCGCACGTCGTCGAAAATGAAGAACTCAGGCTCCGGACCAAAAAACGCCGTGTCGCCCATACCCGACGCTTTGAGAAACGCCTCCGCGCGTTTAGCGATCGAACGTGGATCGCGGTCATAGGCTTTGCCATCGCCAGGCTCGACCACGTCGCAACTCAGAAACATCGTCGTTTCTTCAAAGAACGGGTCGATATTGGCCGTGTTCGGATCGGGAAGCAACAGCATGTCGGACGCTTCAATGCCCTTCCAGCCGGCGATCGAGGATCCATCGAACGCGTGTCCTGAAGTAAATTTGTCTTCGTCGAAATGCGAAACAGGCACGGTCACGTGCTGCTCTTTGCCTCGGGTGTCGGTAAAGCGGAAGTCGACGAACTTGACTTCATTTTCCTTCACCATCTTGATCACGTCTGCGACGGTCTTTGCCATCAAATACTCCTGTTGGTCGGTTGTTGAAATTAGTTTAGGGTGTTGTAAGTGCAGTTTTTATGCCAAGACCCACTTTGGCTGTATTGCAAAGCCATCTATTTTGCCCTGTGTTTCAACGTCGTTGATCGGCAACGCGCCTATCGGTATTGCGCAACAGGCGATTCTCGCCCCGATATGAGGCGGAAGTTATCAGTAGCACCAAACCGGTGCCCACTAATTTCGCACCAACTCCGGGCCTAATGTCGCATCGAACTGGCGTAATCCAACCAACAGGGCGGCATATGCATCGTCGACACTGCGGCCTTCCCCTTTAACACCAAGCTCGATGTGACGGCCATATTCGGGGTGGTCGACACTGGGCAAGCTGAATACCTTGACTCGGTTGAAAGTACCTTCTATCTCTTCCATCAAAGGCGTAAGCGTGGCCTCCATGGCGCCAAACACAATCACCGATTTTTCTACCCATGCAGTGCGCTGGAAAAATTCCGCGTAATACGTGTCGAGTACCCACTCGATCATCGGCCACGCCATGACAGGGAAACCGGGCACAAAATGGACCGCCCCGCCGCTAAATCCGGTTTCAGATATGGCAGTGCAGCTAAAACCCGGAATCTTGTTGTACGGGTTCGGGATGATCTGAGCACCTGCCGGGAATACGCCCATGTTCAGACGATGCCGGTTGTCCGAACGCTCGGGCTCGTAGGCGATGCCTTGTTCGCGCGCCGTGTCCTGCATGCGCTCCAGAATCAAGGTGCGGGCCGTCGGATGCAGCACAAGTTCGACCCCGAGCGCTTGTGCGGCGCATTGCCGCGTGTGGTCGTCCGGAGTTGCGCCAATACCTCCGCAACAAAAAACCAAATCGCCAGAAGCAAAGGCTCGCTTGAGCGTCGCAGTAATGCGCTGCGGAGCATCACCGACATAGTCGGCATAGGCGAGTTGCAGTCCACGCGTACGCAGGCGCTCAATTACGGCGGGCAGATGCTTGTCGGCGCGTTTGCCGGACATGATCTCATCGCCGATGATGATCAAGCCAAATTGGGGCGTTTGGGGGCCGCCTTCGTCGATGGAATCAGTTGTTTGCATCGGGCATAACCATAGCGGGCGACGGAGTTGGTGCTGGCGTGAGGGACGCCTCAGTCTGGACACGCAAGTCCTGCAATGCCGCCAGGCTGAAGTGCGCGAACCACAGCGCCGAGAAGGCAAACACGAGCGTGTAGATCCAGATCGCAACCGGCATCAACACCACGAAGGCAACCGCGAACATGGCCCCAGAAGCCCACAACACACTGGGCGCCGCGCCCAGGAAACCCGTCAAAACTCCAATCCCCAGCAACCATCCCCGGTAGCTACGAAAAATCTCCACTCGCTCCTCACGGCTGGCGTGTTCGGCCAATGCGTCGTACGCCATCACGCGGTAGGTCAGCCAGCCCCAGATCAACGGCGGCAGGATCAAAATCAAGGGTGGTACCAGCCACAGCGGAATCGACACCACCAGCGCCAGCAATGCCAACAAGGTCGAGCCGAGCGACCAGACAACGGAAGCCAGCCACGACCCGCCATGTTTGCGTTCCAGCTGCGGAAAACGGCGCTCGGCTACCAGCGACACCAGTGCCGGCACCATCAAAATCGCCACCACCAGCAACGCCACCAGCACGATGACGGGAGTCACTGCAAAAATAACGATCAACGGTGCCAGCACTGTCTTGAGGCCACCCGCGCCTATGCCTTGCAACCATGCCAGCATCGTAGTAACGATGGCGGACGCCTCCAATCCTGTTCGCACCCAGTCCAGCGCGGAGTCCCAATAAAAATAACCAAGGCCCAAAGCCAGCACCGTCATCAGAATCAGCGGCAGAAAAGATAACGCAATTACCCGTGGGCGAACGCAATACGCTACGGCGCGCCAGAAGGAATCCAAAAACAGGTTCATGGCATAAGCATACCGCGCGGTTGCTGCCATGTATCTTGGACTATCTCGTACTATCGATCGATGAACCGTATCCAAATCGACGGGGCGCATCTGGAGGTCATGCATCTGCCGGCCCCGAGCGCGGCGCGGCCGCGTGCACCCATCGTCTTCCTGCACGAAGGCCTTGGCTCAATTGCGATGTGGCGCGACTGGCCGGCCATGGTGTGTCGCGCGACCGGGCGCGCCGGGTGGGTATATTCCCGCCGGGGTTATGGCCAGTCGGACGCAGTGCCAGATGTGCGTGGCGCGCCGTCGGTGCTCAACGGCATGCGCAGCGGGCGGCTGCAACCGGACTACTTGCACCACGAAGCGCTCGTCGTATTGCCGGCGCTGCTGGAACAGCTTGGCCTGTCGAACCCGGTGCTGCTAGGGCACTCGGACGGCGCCAGCATTGCTCTGATCCACGCCAGCCGCCTGCCAGTGACCGCGTGTGTTGTCATAGCCCCGCATGTGATGGTGGAGGAGGTATCGATCCAATCGATCAGGCAGGCACGCCAGGCATTCGAGACCGGGGACCTGCGCCAGCGGCTTACGCGGTATCACGCCGACGTGGACGGTGCCTTCTGGCAATGGAACGACGCATGGCTCAACCCCGCGTTTCTGGACTTCGACATTCGCCAGGAGTGCAGACGCATCGTCGCGCCGGTGCTGGCCATCCAGGGCAACCACGATCCGTACGGAACGCTGGCGCAGATCGATCAAATCGTATTGCCACAAGCGCAATTGACGCGTGTCGTACTCGAAGGCTGCGGACATTCGCCGCATCGCGATCAGACCGCCAGGACGGTCCGCCTCATCAATGATTTTTTGGCTTCGCGGCAGTGAGCCGCAATAGCTAACTCACGCGCCGATACTGGCCAGGTCGGCCTGGCTCAGCCAGCGCCACTGTCCGGGCAGCAGGTCCGCCGGCAACTGCAACGCGCCGATACGCGAGCGGTGCAAACCGTCCACCCGATTGCTCACAGCGGCGATCATGCGTTTGACCTGGTGGTACTTGCCCTCTGTCAGCGTC
>JANYBQ010000237.1 GCA_025360705.1 Betaproteobacteria bacterium
AGGCCAGGCCGGTCTGGCCTTTGAGCGTCATCTGGTAACCGTCGATGCAGGCCACGATGATGCTGGCATGCGGAATCTTCATGGTGATGGCGCTCACGCTGTCGCCATATTGAGCGCCGTAGTAGATCCCGGCCAGCATGATGAGCGAGCCGGCGGTGGGAATGGAATAGGTCAAGGGCAGCAACAAGCTGATGGTGGACAGGGGGCCAAGTCCAGGTAACAACCCCACCAGCGTGCCCACGGTGCAGCCGATGGCGCAATACATGAGATTTTGCAGGGTCAGCGCATGGCTAAAACCAAACGCGAGGTTGTGTAGGACTTCCATCAGTAGAGGGGCAGGTTGAGGCCGAGTAGGTGTTGAAAGGCCAAGGCAATAGCAATCAGCCCGGCCGAGATTTTTAGGTTGCGTATGACCGAATACGACGATGTGCCAGCAAAAGAAGAGCAAAACACCAGAAACACGATGCCGACGATCATGTTGATGTACTGCGAGAGCACCGTAAACCCGCATATGGCCAACAGGACAAGAGCTATGTTCCTAATGTTGAAATTTATGGGCACGGGCTCGATGAAGCGCGAACGCACCATGGTGGCCACGCCAATCAAAAACACCAGGCTGCTCACCAGCAGAGGAAACAGGCCGGGGCCGGCTCTGCTGAATTCGCCAATTTTGTATTTGAACGACACCACGCCAAAGATCAGAGCGATCGCCATGAGGAAAAGGCCACTGACGAAATTCAGGTTCTTCATGGAAAGATCGACTCAAATTCAGTTTGAAGAAAGTGCCGATACTTCAAGTCCAGGGAGTGGCGGGTCCCGTCCTTGTCAAGTCGTCGCGGTGCCTTCATCTGTCTTCGCTGCCTGCAGCGCCTTTTTGGTTGAATCAATCGAACAATTCTGATACGCGGTTCTGTGATCGCAAGGCGAGAAATTACGTAAGTGAAACTACGTATCTGAAACTATGTACGCTTTGGACGTTTGCGAGTTCACTCGGCAAAGTCTGAAAACAATGGTCACAAAGGTTTTCTTAAAGTGTCGGCGGCGTAGCTGTCAACCTCGCGCGCGCAGGCGGTTTTCAAGGTCATGAAGAACTCACTTTTCTTCAATCCAGCAGGGTTTATCGGTCAGAGGGTACTCATCGCAGTTGGCACCTGCGCCGCCCCGATCCACTACCAAAAAGTCACTCGTGGATTGCAATGCCAGCAGTGGGTGGTGCCAGGTTCCGCGTGTGTAGTTGACACCCTGGCTGGGCGCAGCCCGGAAGCAGCGAATCTGCGACAGATCCGGCACCGGGCTGGCTTCGGTTACCACCACCAGATACGGCAGCGCCGACAGCGGCATGAAGGCCTGGCTGCCCAAAGGGTGGCGCTCCAGCAGCAGCAATCGCAGCGGCAGGCTCCTGGGTTGGGCCTTGAAAATACTCAGGATCGCGTGCCCACCGCCGCTGTTTACATCGATGCGGGCCAGGTCGTGGTAACGCTCGGTGCTGCCCGCGTTGATGGTGAAGTGGCGGGCACTATCGCTGGCTTCTATCACCTCGCCGAAGGGCTCGAATGCTTGGGCTGTCAGTGACTCGATAGTGAGGGTCCGGCGCGGTGTCGACATGATGTGTTCAGCAGTCGATCTCGCGCAGGTCGGGTGTGCCCGGCTGGTTGTTGGCGCGTGCGCCGGCATCCTTGCGCCGCCGGTCGCGTTTGCTGAAAGCCAGACCCATGGCGAGCGTCTGTGCCAGCGACATGGCCGAGGTCAGAGACCGGAACCCGAGCAATTCCGCGTCGTTGACCTCCAGCACCAGATCGGCGCCCCTGGCCACCGGGCTCATGAGCGCATTCGTGATGGCGAGGCGCTTGGCGCCTTGCAGGCGCACCTGCTCGCACACTTGCAGGGTGTCGGCGGCGTACGGTGGAAAACTGATGGCGATCAACAGGTCCTGCGCGTTGGCGATGCTGGCCTGCTCGGTAATAGCGCCGCCAAGGCCGGTGAGCTGGACCGCGCTCTGGCCGACCCGATTCAGCGCGTAAGCCAGGTACGCTGCCACCGCGTATGAGCGTCGCAAGCCGACTACATGCACGATGCGGGCGTTCTGGATCAGGCGGATGGCTTGGCGCAGCGGCAGGTTCACCGCGTCCGCATGAAGATGTTCCAGTGACACGATATTGGCGCGGCTGAACGCTCGCAGCACCTCTGCCGGGTCGTCGGGATTTTCCAGCGTCTGCTCGCCCCCGAAGTGGCGAATACGCTCGCTGAAAGTGGGCTTGGCGGCCTGCTGCAAGGGCGCCCGAAACAGCCGCTGCAGATCCGAATATCCGTCGTATCCCAGCGCCTGGGCCATGCGAATAAAGGCTGCCGGCGCAATTTTGGCCGTTGCCGCCACGGTGGCCAGCGGACTCAGCGCGATGTCGTTGGGATGTTCGATAGCGTAATGGGCCGCGTCGCGCATGCGCGGGGTCAGGCGTTCGCTCTGCAGACCGATCAGTTTGCGCAGCGCCTCGAGGGTGGTGGGTTTAACGGGGCTCAATGGGGAGTGCCTTCGTATTTGTGCGTGGCACTTTTTTATGGGCGGCCCGGCTTGCTGCTGCGTTGATGGTAGACGTGCCAACGACAGCTAAAACGCGCGCACCTGGCCGCGCGGGACGAAACGGCCCATGCCTTCGCGCCCGAGCCAGCGCGGACCATCCACGATCAGCGTCCCACGCAAAAACACTTTTTCCACGCGGCCGCGCAAAGTGCGCCCTTCGAGCATGGTGTAGTCGCAATTGCCATGCAAATGGTGGGCATGGATGGTCTGTGTCGCCGTCGGATCGAACAGCACCACGTCGGC
>JANYBQ010000272.1 GCA_025360705.1 Betaproteobacteria bacterium
GGCCAGTGGGTAGCGCGCGAAGCGATGGAACGCTTTTTCAGCGCCGACATCTGGGGCGCGGGTTGCGTCACGGGCAACGTGCGGTGTGGCGTGGCGATCAACTCCATGCTGCTGGCCTTGCTCGCGGGCGCGTGCAGTACCGCCTTCGGCTTCGCCCTGGCCTTGCTGGCCGAACGCGGGGCGGAGCGTAACAAGCGCTGGCTGCGCATCCTGTCCATCCTGCCGGTCGTGACTCCTCCATTCGTCATCGGGGTGGCCATCATCGTGCTGTTCGGCCGAACCGGCATCGTCACGGAATACATCAGCGACGCGTTCGGCATTCCGCGTTCGCGCTGGATCTACGGCCTGCCGGGCGTGCTGATGGCGCAAGTAATCAGTTTCACGCCTATTTCCTTTCTGTTGATCGGTGGCGCGCTGCGGTTGGTCAGCCCGACTCTGGAAGAGGCCGGCCAGGTGCTGCGAGGTTCACGCTGGCACGTGTTTCGCACCATCACCTGGCCGCTGGTGCGTCCGGCCGTGGCCAACGCGTTCCTGCTCGGGTTCGTCGAGAGCCTGGCCGACTTCGCCAATCCACTGGTGTTGTCCGGCAATTTCGAGGTGTTGTCGACCAAAATTTTCTTTGCCATTGCCGGTGCCCAGCACCAAGCCTCGCACGCCGCGGTGCTGGCCATCGCGCTTTTGCTGTTGACGGTGGGCGTGTTCGCGCTGCAACAGCGCTGGCTCGGTAAGGCCTCCTACACCTCGGTCGGCGGCAAGGGCGACAACGGGTTCGCGGCCCGCTTGCCCACGCGCGTGAAATGGGGCGCCATCGCGCTGGTGACGCCATGGATCGTGCTGACGGTGGCGGCCTATGGCATTGTGTTGGTAGGGGGCGTGGTGAAGGACATAGCGCGTTTCGACCTCACGCCAACGCTGGCACATTTCAACACCGGCTTTGGCATGGACTGGGGCGCGAATGGAATCCAGCTCACCGGCTCCGCCTGGAACAGTCTGTTCACGACGCTGGGCGTGGCCGCCGTGGCGGCGCCCATCACCACTGCGCTTGGGTTGCTGGCGGGTTACGTGGTGAGCCGCCACGCGTTCCGCGGCCGGCGCGGTTTCGAGTTCCTGACCATGGTCAACTTCGCCGTGCCGGGCACGGTGATAGGCGTCGCCTACATCGTGGCCTTCAATGTGCCGCCGCTCGAATTCACCGGTACTTTCGCCATCATCGTGTTGTGCCTGGTCTTTCGCAACATGCCTGTGGGTGTGCGCGCGACGGTGGCGGCGCTGTCACAGTTCGACCGCTCACTCGACGAAGCCTCCGCGACACTGCGTGCCAGCACCTCGCGCACCTTTGCCCGCGTGATCGTTCCGTTGATGCGCCCCGCCATCATTGCCAGCATGGTGTTTGGCTTTACGCATGCGATCACCGCGGTGAGCGCGGTGATCTTTCTGGCCACCGCCAAATACAACCTTGCCACGGTCTATATTTCGGGACGGGTCGAGGTGGGCGAATACGCGTTGGCGATTGCGTATTCATCGGTTCTGATCGTCATCATGCTGGCCTGTGTGTTGATGATCCAGCGCCTGGTCGGAACCGCGGACCTGGGTCGCCGAACCATAGTGGGCGGCTGACTTTCACACACATCGGCGGATCGAAAATAAGACTGGTTCATTGGAGCTCCTACGTATGGATCGATCGAGAGCGGTGGCGGTGGAGTTCAGGCAGGTGGTCAAGCGCTTCGGCCCGGTGGTCGCATTGCATCCGCTTGACCTTACGATCGGCAAAGGCGAACTCGTCACGCTGCTGGGGCCTTCCGGCTGCGGAAAGACGACGCTGCTGCGCCTGATCGCCGGGCTGGAGTTGCCGTCAGCAGGCACTATCCGCATCAACGGACGCGACGTTACCGGCATGTCGGCAAACCAGCGCGATGTAAGCCTTGTATTCCAGTCGTATGCGCTGTTCCCGCACATGAATGCACTGGAGAACGTATGTTACGGACTGCTGGCGTCGGGTCTCAAAAAGCCAAAAGCGATAGAGCTTGCGCGCGCCAAGATGGAATTGCTGGGCATTGCCGACCTTGGCTTGCGCCTGTCGTCGGAACTCTCTGGCGGGCAACAACAACGCGTCGCAGTGGCCCGTTCGCTGGTGCTGGAGCCAGCGGTGTTGATGTTCGACGAACCGCTGTCGAATCTGGATGCCAAGCTGCGCCGCAAGGTACGCCAGGACATCCGCGACCTGCAGCAAAACCTGAACCTGACCGTGGTCTATGTCACGCATGACCAGGAAGAAGCGCTGGCGGTATCGGACCACATCGTGGTGATGGAAAAGGGGCGCATCGGCGCCATCGGCAGCCCGCGCGAGTTGTACGAGTCACCGCAAACCCGCTTTATCGCCGACTTCATAGGCGACGCCAATCTGATAGAAGGCGAACTCAAAACGGTGGACGGCGCACACGTGTTTCGCGCCGGCAGCATGGAGATGACAGTGGCGTCCAACTCTGGCAATGCCGATGGCCCGGTGGCATTGGCAATACGCCCGCATCGCATTCGCGTCGGCGCGGTCCAAGGCAGCGTGGTCGCCGGCACCTTGCTGCGCCAGGCTTACCTGGGCAGCCGGATCGAGAGCATCGTCACTACTCCGGTGGGCGAGCTATTGGTGTTCAGCGATTCGCTATTGACCGTGCCGCCGGCTGGCTCGACGGTTGGCGTGCATTTCGATAATTCGGATGCGCGGATTACGGCGCGGGGTTGAGCATCTCGTTAGCCCTCCGCGTGACCCGTCGATAACGGAGCCGGCATTGGGTTTCATGGCTCAGATTGCATAGTGACCGCAAATCGAAATACTGCCTGCGGGCTAGCGCAACGTCTCGATGCCATCACAGCTTGATGAACCCAAGACGCTCAAGCGCGCGAATAATTTCCGCGCCCGATACGCGCGGAAGCATAGGCATGCGCCGGCTCTGGAACGCTGAATATAGTGACGAACGGATGCCCCGTTGTTGGCAGCGGAAACTCCGATTTATCAAACGCGCTGTTTGCTTCGCAAGTGTGGGCAAGCCGGGCGGCGCACAGCGGCTTCGGCTACCGGACCGGCGCGCTTCAGCCGATAGATAAACACGCACGCGTCAACGTACGGGCGGCACATCACGCATAGTTCCAATCGTTGCGCAAATCCTGGATACGCTGCTCCACCTCCGCCGGATCGGACTTGGGCAGTGCCAGGAACTCCGGCGAACGCAGCAGGGCGAGCGGGGCTGCCACGCTGCCCTTACCGGTATGACCATGGACTGCCGCAGCCGACGCTTCCTCAGGCAAGGTCGTTGATACGCGTGCCCTCCGGCTCCCCGTACGTGGGACCCGAGCTTGAACCCTATCTCAGAACAGGCGTGCAGAGCGGCTCGGGTGCAAAAACCGGCAAAGCAGCCAATCTGCTGGAGCTCGTTTTACTCAAGTCTTCACTACCCGATTCGTCGCCTCCACCAATTGCTCAAGCTTTGCTTTCGCCGCGCCCGACTCGATCGCGGCGCGCGCGCGCTCAATGCCCGCCTGCATCGAATCACACACGTTGGCCGCGTACAGCGCGGCGCCCGCGTTGAGTATCACGATGTCTTTGGGTGCGCCGGCCTGGTTGTCCAGCACGCCGAGCAGCATGGCTTTGGACTGCGCCGCGTCGCTCACCTTCAACGCGCGGTTGCTGGCCATCACCATGCCAAAGTCTTCCGGGTGGATTTCGTATTCCGTGATCTCGCCGTGGCGCAGTTCACCGACCATGGTGGCGGCGCCCAGGCTGACCTCGTCCATGCCGTCGCGACCGTAGACCACCACTGCATGTTCGGTACCCAGCCGTTGCAGGGCGCGGACCTGGATGCCCACCAGGTCCGCGTGGAAAACGCCCATCAGGATGTTGGGCGCATCGGCCGGATTCGTCAACGGCCCGAGCAGGTTGAAGATGGTCTTGATGCCCAGCTCCTTGCGCACCGGCGCCACGTTTTTCATCGCGGGATGATGGTTCGGCGCAAACATGAAACCCAGGCCAACCTCGGCGATACATTGCGCTATTGCGGCGGGCGAGAGGTTAATGTTGACCCCCAGCGCCTCCATCACATCGGCGCTCCCGCTTTTGCTGCTGACACCGCGGTTGCCGTGTTTGCTGACCTTGGCGCCAGCCGCCGCCGCCACGAACATCGCGCAGGTCGAAATATTGAAGGTGTGCGAACCATCGCCGCCGGTGCCTACGATGTCCACCAAATGGGTCCTGTCGGCCACCTGCACCTTGGTGGAGAACTCGCGCATCACCTGCGCCGCGGCAGTGATCTCGCCAATGGTTTCCTTCTTGACGCGCAGGCCGGTGATCAGCGCGGCCATCATGACCGGCGACAGCTCACCACTCATGATGAGCCGCACCACATGCAGCATTTCGTCGTGGAAAATCTCGCGGTGCTCGATCGTGCGCGTCAGGGCTTCCTGCGGACTGATCTTGTGGCTGTTGGGCATGGTCGGGTCTCTTCAAGAAAAAAACGAACGGATCGCGGCGATCGCCCGGTCCACGCCGGCTGCATCCACGTCCAGGTGCGTTACAAAACGCACGCGGTACAGCCCGGTCGTCAGCACGTCGCGGGCTTTCAGATACGGCACCAGGTCGGCTGCGCGTGCCTTGGCAGCACCCACTAGATCGACAAACACGATATTGGTGTGCGGCGCATCCACATTCACGCCGTCCAGGCCTTGCAGCCCCTCGGCCAGGCGCCGCGCCAGCGCGTGGTCATCCGCCAGCCGGTCCACATGGTGGTCCAGCGCGTACGAGCCGGCTGCAGCCAGCACGCCGGCCTGGCGCATGCCGCCGCCCGCCATCTTGCGGATGCGGTACGCCTGTTTTATGAACTCGCGGTTGCCACACAACACCGAGCCGACCGGCGCCCCCAGGCCCTTGCTCAGGCAGACCGACACGCTGTCGAAACACTGCGCGATACGAAGCGCCTCGGCGCGCGCATCGGAACCGGTTTGGGCGGCCTGCGCAACGGCGGCGTTGAACAGACGCGCGCCGTCCAGATGCGGCACCAAGCCTTTGGATCGAGCCAGCGCGGTCGCCTGCTGCACATAGGCAAAAGGCAACAGCTTGCCCCAAAAAGTGTTCTCCAGCGCCAGCATTTTGCTTTTGGCAAAGTGCGCGTCGTCGGGTTTGATCGCGGCCTCGATGTCGGCCAGCGCCAGGGTTCCGTCCGGCTGGTGTTCCAGCGGTTGCGGCTGCACGCTGCCCAGCACCGCAGCGCCACCGCCTTCGAAGCGGTAGGTATGCTGGTGCTGGCCCACGATGTACTCGTCACCGCGCTGGCAATGGCTCAGGATCGCGCACAGGTTGCTTTGGGTACCGGTTGGCACAAACAGCGCCGCCTCGAAGCCCAGCATCGCAGCCATTTTTTCCTGTAGCGCGTTGACGCTCGGGTCGTCGCCAAATACGTCGTCGCCGACCGGCGCGCGCATCATGGCGTCGCGCATGGCCGCGGTCGGTCGGGTTACGGTGTCGCTGCGCAGATCAACTACGGTTGTCATTTTTACCTCCGGCTTGGCAGATGCCATTTTCATCGTCACTGTTGTCGGTCGTAGTATCGTCTGCGCAAAAAATGGGCCTCGCGGTCAATATATCGAATTGATATAATTTAGCTATGCACATCATCTCGCTAAAGATGCTGCGTGACTTCTGGCGCAAACACCCGGATGCCGAACAGCCCATGCGCAACTGGCACACCATAACCGAGCAGGCGCGCTTTGGCAGCTTTGCGGATGTGCGGCGGAATTTTGGCAGTGCGGACTATGTGGCGCCGTTTACGGTGTTCAATATCGGTGGCAACAACTACCGACTCATAAGCATCGTACGTTATGGCGACCGGAAAATTTTTGTTCGCTGGGTAATGACGCATGACGAATACGACAACTGGTGCAAGCTGCACAGACAAGGCAAGGTGTAACCATGGCAAGCGCTACCGCATCTTTTAAAGCCAGCGACATGGGGACACTACAACGGACCTGGGCCGCGTTCGACCACGTTGCGCATCTGCGCCCCATCCGTAACGAAGAAGCGTATGACCGTACCGTGGCGCTGATGAACTATTTGTTGGATGTGGTCGGTAACGATGAAACGCATGCACTGTCCGGCTTGCTCGATCTGGTCAGTGAATTGGTCGAGGACTACGACACCCATCATTACGCTATCGAAGCCTCCCAGCCCAGGGATGTGTTGCGTTACCTGATCGAAATGCGTGGCCTAAAGCAAGGCGATTTGGCCCACATCGTGCCGCAGAGCAACCTGTCCGCCATACTGGCCGGCAAACGCAATATCAGCGCAACGCTGGCGGGAAAACTGGCCAGGTATTTCAACGTCAGCCCGGCGGTATTCGTCCCAACTTGACCCCATCGCCACCCCAGCCGAACGCCAACAATGCCCACCCGCAATACCCTCAAATCCACGCCAAAGGCGAGGACCGGCAAGCCCGCCGCGCCGCGCCTGTCTCGCACCCGCCGCCCGGCGGACCTGCAAGTCGCCGACTGGCAAGCCGCCTTGCGCCGCCAGTTCGGCCGCGAGCAACTCTTCAAGCTCGAAAACCTTGGCGGTGACCCGATCTTCTCGGATTTCCGCATACACAACCCGGCCAGCAAAAGCCAATACCGGGTGGCAATCCGCGGCCAGGCGCTGGGGCTGAACTTCTGCACCTGTCCCGACTTCGCAACCAACGATTTGGGCACCTGCAAGCATATTGAATTCACACTCGCAAAGCTTGAAGCCAGGCGCGGCGGCAAAGCGGCGCTGGCGCGGGGCTTCGAGCCCGCGTACAGCGAAATATGGCTCGACTACGCAGGCGCGCGCCAGCTGCGTTTTCGTGCCGGTACCTTGTGCCCGCCGGCATTGCTGAAACAGGCCCAGTCGCTGTTCGACGGCGACGCCAATTGGGCGCTGCCCCTGCACCGGCTGGGCGATCTGGAACGCCTGCTCCAGGCGGCGCGGAAAAGCGGCCACGAACTGCGCTGCTACGACGATGTGTGGCAGTTCGTCGCGCAGATTCGGGACGGTGAGCGCCGCAACGCAGCCCTGGCGCAGGCCTACCCAAAAGGCGCCAAGGACAAGACACTTGCCAAGCTGCTGAAAGTCAAACTCTACGCCTACCAGGCCGAGGGCGCGTTGTTCGCGGCGCGTGCCGGCCGCTCGCTGATAGGCGACGAAATGGGTCTGGGCAAGACCATCCAGGCGGTAGCGGCGGCCGAACTGTTTGCGCGCCACTTCGGCGTGCGGCGCGTGTTGGTCGTGTGCCCGACCTCGCTCAAGCACCAGTGGAAAAATGAATTCGCCCGCTTCTCCACGCGCGATGCGCAGGTCATCAACGGCCTGCGTGCCAAACGCCAGACGCAATACGGCGAAGAAGTATTCTGCAAGATCACCCATTACGAGACGCTGGCACGCGATGCCGACCTGATCGAGGCCTGGGCGCCGGACCTGGTGATAGCCGATGAGGCGCAGCGCATCAAGAACTGGAACACCATCGCCGCGCGCGCGCTCAAGCGCATCGCCAGCCCCTATGCGGTGGTGCTGACCGGCACGCCGCTGGAGAACCGGCTGGAAGAGCTGATTTCCATCGTGCAGTTCGTCGACCAGCATCGCCTGGGGCCGACCTGGCGGTTGCTCGACGAACACCAGTTGCGCGACGAGAGCGGCCGTGTGATCGGCTACCGCGCGCTCGACCGTATCGGTCAGACCCTGGCCCCGGTAATGCTGCGCCGGCGCAAGGCCGAGGTGCTGACGCAACTGCCCGAACGGGTGGACAACCGCATCTTTGTGCCGCTCACGCCCGAACAGCGGGTGCACCACGACGAGAACGGCGCCATCGTCACGCGCATCGTCGCGCGTTGGCGCAAGACCGGTTACCTGTCGGACACCGACCAGCGAAGGCTGCAGTGCGCCTTGCAGAACATGCGCATGGCCTGCAACAGCACGTATTTGCTCGACCATGAAACCGACCACGGCAACAAGGTTGATGAGTTGATGACCTTGCTCGACGAGCTGCTGGAAGACCCGACTGCCAAGGCCGTGGTGTTCAGCCAGTGGCTGGGCACCCATGAGCTGATCGTGCGCCGCCTGGGCACTGGAAAGGGCCAGCGGGCCTGGGGCCAGGTGTCGTTCAACGGCAGCGTGCCGAGTGAGCAGCGCGGCGCGCTGGTGGAGCGCTTCAACACCGACCCAGATTGCCGCCTGTTCCTGTCCACTGACGCGGGCGGCGTGGGCCTGAACCTGCAGCACGCGGCGGCCGTGGTGGTCAACATGGACCTGCCGTGGAACCCGGCAGTGCTGGAGCAGCGCATCGGCCGTGTGCACCGCATGGGCCAGTCGCGCGGCGTGCAGGTGGTCAACTTCGTCGGCCAGGGCAGCATCGAAGAAGGCATGTTGTCCGTGCTGGCGTTCAAGAAGTCCCTGTTTGCGGGTGTTCTCGACGGTGGCGACAACGAGGTATTCCTGCAAGGCACACGTTTGTCCCAGTTCATGAAGAGCGTGGAGCAGGTGGCCGGCGCCATGGGCGAGGCCGACGCGGACCCGGCGCAGGAGTCTTACGCGGCGTCAAGCGCTGCCGGCACGCCGCCTGCCACCACCGATCCGTCTCAGGCACCCAGCCAAGTTGCGGCGACTGCCACACCGATAGCCGCCACCGCCGATACCGATACCGATCAAGTAACACAAGCACAAGCACAAGCGCTCGCCGAAGCATCAACCCCAAGCGGCGAGCCGGCCGACCCATGGGCCGCGATCCTCGAAGCCGGTGCCGCCATGTTGCAAAGCCTGGCGGCAGCGCGCGGGGTCGCGGGTTCGGCAACCGGCGCCGCCCCGATCTCGATCGAGCGCGACCCCGTGACAGGCCAGGCCAGCATCCGCCTGCCACTGCCCGAGCCAGCCGTGTTGCAACGGCTGGCCAAGGCGTTCGAGCCCTGGCTGCGCTGAGCCGATGCGCCATGTCGCTTGATCAAAACCACCGAAAGTGGATTCGCGGTGCCCGATAGGGAAGCCACGGCCCGCATCCGGATCAACCAGCTGCTCGAAGCGACTGGCTGGCGTTTTTTCCAGCAAGGCGACGCGCCCGCGAACATACGCCTTGAACCCAGCGTCACGATCCAGACCACCGATCTGGACCGGCTCGGCGACAACTTCGAAAAGACCACCAAAGGGTTCGTCGACTTTCTCTTGCTCGACGCAAGGGGCTTCCCGCTGCTCGTTCTCGAAGCCAAAGCCGAGTACAAGGACCCGCTGGTCGGCAAGGAACAGGCGCGCAGATACGCGCGCTCCCAGAACTGCCGCTTCGTCATTCTCTCCAACGGCAACCTGCATTACTTCTGGGATCTCGAACGCGGCAACCCTTACCTCATCACCTCGTTTCCGACCCCCGACTCGGTCACCGGTTACCAGAAGGTCACGCCCAATCCGCAGCGCCTGATCGAAGACCCGGTAGGCGAGGACTACATCGTTCGCACCCAGCGCCCCAACTACCGATCGGAGGCCGGGTGGCGCAGCGTTGCGGAGCGCGCCGCGTACATCCAGGCCAACAAGCTGCGCTTTCTCCGGCCTTATCAGCTCAAGGCCGTTCACAGCCTTCAGGCCGCCGTCGGCGCAGGCAAGGACCGCTTCCTGTTCGAGATGGCCACCGGCACCGGCAAGACCCTGACCGCTGCCGCCGTCATCAAACTTTTTGGTTCGTCCGGGGAATCTGTGGGTATTTGTTGAGAGTTTCTGAGTTGGTGAGGCTGACATTCGGGTGTGTGGGATAACGCGCCCGCCGTGGACAAGACACCTGCCCACAGGACAAGCCTGTGTACAGCCGCTGCGCGGTACGTGACTTGCCCACCGCTCCCCGGCTTGGAGCCTGCGGCCTGAGGCGCTTGCGCTTGCCAGCAACCGTTGAAATGGAAATCAGGCGAATTAACCCAAAGCAGCACAGCCGGCCCGATGGGGGTCGGGTCTACTTTGGGTTGCTATTGGCGTGTGTAGCCAAGAAGCGATTGAGCTTCTGGCAGGTCGAATCGAAGGAACGCTGTTCCTGCTCAGACAAGCCGCCATGGATCAGTGGCCCCTCATCACCAGCGACAGCCTGCAGGATTAACTCTTTGACCGGTCGTTTCCTGAGCTTGGGAGTCTCGTTGATGTCTCGGATGATTTCGCCACCGAGCAGCCACAGGTTGTCGCGGTGCAGGTGGCGGGTTTTGCGCGACAGACCTTGAGCCAGCAGGTCCACCAGGAACGGGGTGAATACTGCAACGATCTGCTCGCCGGGGATTACGTCACGTTCCTCGGCGCACCAACTTGCGGACCAAGTCGCCAAATCTGGGCAATACGCTGCCAAGTCTGGCTCGCATAGGATGGCGCCCAATGTTTCCTTGAGTTTTTTTGGCATGCGTCTGATCTCGATACTCAACCAATGTCACCACTTCCCTGGCTTCGTCAATGTAGGTGCTCGGCTGTGCGAGCAAACCAAGAGCATCGAAGTCGATGTCCGCCCACGCATTGGCTCCAAAGCGAAATGCTCCATTTGTCTGTCCCCAGCACCGACCTATGACCACCTGGGTGTACGCCGCTTTGAGTTCGTCCCATTGTGGGGCTTCATGGTGTTTTTACTCTATCGCATGCGCCGGGTGGATTGTCGGCAATGTGGTGTGAAGGTTGAAGCGCTGCCATGGGGTTGTGGCAAACACCAGATGACAACGGCCTATGTCCTGTTTCTGGCGCACTGGGCCAGGAAGTTGTCGTGGAAGGAAACGGCCCTGTCGTTCCGTACGTCTTGGGACAAAGTCTGCCAGGCAGTCGAGGTTGTC
>JANYBQ010000275.1 GCA_025360705.1 Betaproteobacteria bacterium
GACAACCTCGACTGCCTGGCAGACTTTGTCCCAAGACGTACGGAACGACAGGGCCGTTTCCTTCCACGACAACTTCCTGGCCCAGTGCGCCAGAAACAGGACATAGGCCGTTGTCATCTGGTGTTTGCCACAACCCCATGGACACAATCCTGCCTCGTCGAGTGCTTTGATCGGTTCGCTCAACCAAAAGCTTCATGTGAGCTTTTTTTCCAGTTGCACCGCGTCGATGCCAGGCTGGTAATAAGCCGCCACCTGACCCAGCGGGACAAACTGCAGGCTGCGGTAGAACGCGATCGCCGAACGGTTGTCAGCGCGTGCTTCCAGCCGGATCTGCCGGATGCCGGCGATACGTGCCGACGCCTCCAGCCAGCGGACCATGCGGGCGCCCAGTCCGCGGTGGCGTTGCAGCGGATGCACCGCCAGCAGCGCAAGATGCGCCGAGTCGTCCGCGTATTGCATGATTCCAAAACCGGCGATGGCATCGCGCCATTGCGCCACCACCACATTGATCGCCGGGTCGCGAATCGCGTCCCGCACCCGTTTTGGCGTCCAGCTCCAGGGCAGTCCCTGTTCGATGGCGTCGCGCGACAGTTCGGCAATCGGGCGAGCGTCCTGGGTCACGGCCAGTCGGATATCGGGGATAAATAACACGGTTCAACTCCCGGGTGGCGGGGGCGATGTCAGGCTTTCTGAAGATTCTCCACCGGGCGCGGCGTACGCGTCAGCAACCACACCGTCAAGGCAAGCAGCACCAGTGCCGACCCGGCCAGTGAATTGTGCACGCCCACCAGCGTACCCATCAACCCGACCGTAACGCCGCTGAAGGTGCGCAGCCCCAGCGCCGACATGTTGAACAGGCCGATGACGCGCCCACGTATGTCGATCGGTGCGTTCATCTGCACCAGCGTCTGCGTCATGCTGCTGAAAGACAACTCGAAGAAACCCGCGGTAAACAGCAGTGCAAGCGCCATCGGGTAGTTTGTCGACTTGGCAAAACCCGCCAGTGCCAGGCACCAGATGATCGCCAGGATCAACGCGGTACGCGGCTTGGCGCGCAGCAAGCCCGAGCTCTCAAGTATGAAACCCGCCAGCAGCGCGCCGGCAGCGTCGGCTGCCAGCAGCATGCTGTACGCGACGCCGGGGTCGCCGTGGCCCAGGTCCTGCGCAAAGCCGGGCATCTGCGCCTGGTAACTGCCGCCGATAAAAAACGAGGCCGCGCCGGCCAACAGGATCATGGTCACGATGACGGGCTGTTGGGAGATGTCGCGAATGGTTTGCGTGATGTCGGCCAGGCCGCGCACCGCGCGTCGCGGCGGCGGCGCGCCATGCCGAAAACGCGGGCCGTACGGCGCCTTCCACAACCACAATAACGAAGGCAGATAAAACACGGTGTTGAGCAGAATGCCGTGGGAAGGCGTGAGCGTAAGCATCATCAGGCCGCCCACCGCCGGCCCGACCAATATGCCAAGGTAGCGCGCGGTGGCGTTGAGCCGCACGGCGCTTTGCAGCTCGTTCGCGGGCACGATGTCGTGCAGCAGCAGCTGGCTGGCGGTCTGCCACAAGACACCCGCCAGACCGTGGATCACCAGCAGCAGCATGGCATGCCACATCTGCAGCGAGTCGGTAACGAAAAAGTAGCCCCAACCGAGCGAGGCCGTGATGAACAGCAACATGCCGCACTGGATGAGGCGGCGCGGGTCGAGCCGGTCGGCCAGTGCGCCCACCGGCACCGATAACAGCAGATAAGGCAACCAGTGTGATACCACCGCGAAGCCACCCAGCGCCGGGGAATGGAACTTCTGCCACATCATCCAGTAACTGATCACATGCTCGATGTTGTCGGCCATCATGGCCACAACATAGGTGCCGAAATGCATGCGGTAACCGGAATGCCGCATTGCTGCGAAGGAGCGCGCAGGGGCAGCCGAGGCGGGGGATGGAGGGCTCACGGGATCTTTATTGTGTGCGCGCGCCGCCGCGGATTTCGGCTGCCGCGCGCTCCAGGATATCGGCGATGCGCTTTTGTTCCGCGGCCGTCGCGCCGGTCTTCTCGATCAGTGCGGACTTGAGGCTGCGGCGCGCGGCACGTACTTCAGGTGTGCCGGCGGCATGCCGTCCGTGACCACGGCCGCCGAAGGCATGCGGGGAGTCGAAATCGGCTGCGTCGTCGCTGGCACCGTCGCCACCCATCGCGCGGCGCATCTGCTCCATCCGTTCACCCGCACACGCCAGTTGCTTCAGCAGCGCATCCACGGTTGCCCGCTGACCTTCGAGCTGCGTCAGCCCGGCCTCGGTGATGCTGTAGAGCTTCTTCGCGCCCTGCGCCTCGACGCTGGCGTGGCCGATTTCCTCCAGATAGGTGAGTGCCGGATAGACCATGCCCGGGCTGGGCGTGTAGTAGCCGTGCGAGCGTTCGCCCAACGCCTTGATCAGTTCGTAACCGTGGCTGGGGCGCTCGGCGAGCAGTGCGAGCAATAACAACTGAAGATCGGCCGAGCCAAGTTTGCGGCCCCTGTGCAAGCCGTCGAAGCCGGCGGATTCCGGGTCGCCGGGGAAGCCGGGCCGCCCGCCAAACCCCGCAAAGCCACGCCCGTGTCCGTGGCCTTGACCGTGCTGGTGGTGCTCGTGGTGGCGCTGCAGCGCTTCCTGAAAACGTTGAAATATGGGATGCATGACGGACTCTTTAGATATGATCAAAGACATATCTTAAGATATGTTGAGGTAAGAAGTCAAGTGGCGATGGCGTCACGTCGCTATCTCTTTCATCGCCGGCTCTGAGCTATCCCCACACCTTCTGCGCCACCCGCATCATGTTGCCGCCCATCACCAGCGCCGCTTCATCGGCCGTCATGCCGGTTTTTTGCAGGGCCTCGCCCAGCACGCGCCAGCTGTCGATCGGCGGGTAGGTCGACCTGGAAATTGCGCGGTTGTAGCCGGCGGACGGCGGCCACCAGTAGGTCGGGTCATAGTTGCCGGGCGGCGTGTCGTCGAGTTCTCTCTGATGAAAGCTGATGTCCAGGCCGATACCCGCGTGTGGTACGCCCACCAGGTCCACTTTGGCCGACCGCGGGACCGACGTGATATTGACGTTCCCAGACCATGAGTGTTCCAACGGCCTATCCGGTCAAAGGATCACGGAAATTGCGGCGAATTTTTTTCTGATTGAACGACACGAGGTCGAAAGTGTATTTAGCACCCTGGGAGGTGTCGCTGGAGAAATTGTTGGCACACGGAAAGCTAGACAGAACGCTAGCGAGCTGATTTTGGTGCTTAGATCAAGGCAATAGATGCGTGCCAATCGGTAATGCTCTTAGGTTAAATGGTGGGGCCCTTCATCAAGACGAGCCAGAAAACACCACCGACTGATCTGGCGATTGCCGAAAGGCGATGGAAACAAATCAAGCCGTAGTCATGTGCAGCCGCACGCCGAAGGAGAGTCAAGATGCCCAGGAAAATCAACGAAAAACATGTTGGTCAGGATTTCGATGAATTCCTGGCCGGGGAAGGCATCGCGGGCGAAGTGGAGGCTCGCGCCATCAAGAAAGTGGTTGTGGCCTTGCTGGAGAAGTCCGGCATGACGCAGGTCGAACTGGCTGTGCGCCTGCATACCAGCCGCACGCAGGTTCGCCGATTGCTCGATCCGGACAACACGTCCATCACGCTTTCCACGCTGCAGCGTGCGGCGGATGTTGCGGGGCATCGGTTGGTGGTGGGCTTTGAGCCTTTGCGCGCGACTGCTCCCGCTCATGCCTGACTACAGTTTCGGCGAACGACATTTGGAATCAACGTTCCGACAAAAATTCCCACCGTGCGCCCTTCCGAAGCCCTTGCCCTGCATCGCAATCGCATCCGCGAAATCGCGCTCAGTCATCGCGTAGGTGATGTCCGGGTATTTGGTTCGGCCATTCGAGGGGATGACGTAGCCGGCAGTGATCTGGATCTCTTGGTCGAACCCACGCCGCAAACGACGCTGATGGACATCGGTGCCATTCGCTTCGAGCTCAAGAATCTGCTGGACATAGAAGTAGATGTGCTTACGCCGAACAGCCTGCCAGAGAAGTTCCGAGATCAAGTGTTGCGCGACGCCGTACCTCTGTAAGCAGCGCGAATTCTCTGCAGTCGGCGGATTACATGCAGCACACTTACATTGCCGCGCTCAAGGCACAAACCCCTCGATAAGCACTCCCGGAACGGCAGCGAAGTGCTTTACGTTGCCGGTGAGCACAGGCAGGCCGTGCTCCAGCGCGGTGGCGGCGATAAGCGCATCGCCCATATGCAACCCATGGCTGAGCGTCATTGCCTCCATCAGATCGATGGCACGCCGCGTGATGGCTTCGGTAATCGGCAACGTGATGGCCTGACGCCGCTGCAGCATCTTCTGCACCGCCAGCAGCTCGGCCTTGTTACGCATGCCCTGCAGCACTTCAAGATAACTCACCGCTGACAACGTGAGCGAGGGCAGGGCATCGAGCCGGCGCGTGGCCTGCGGATAGCCACGCAGATGCCAGATCAGCACATCCGTATCGACCAGCATCAAGGCAGTTCGTTGCGCGAGCCGTCGCGGTTGAAGCGCGGTGCGCGAATCCGCTGAATATAGGCCTGCACGTCGGCCATGTCCTCGCGATCACGCCAGATGCCGAAGGCCGGGTCGTCGGTGACGAAATCTTCGGCCACAGCAACGGCGGCTTTTTCCTCTGCCTCGATGTGCACTGTCACCCGCACATCGCCCACGGCTGTATTAGACTGGGCCAGCCTAGCCCGCCAGGCTGGCGGCAGTTCCGTCACCGGCACATGCTCAAACACCACAGCAGTCATCTCGATTCCTTTACTGTCAGCAAGCCGGCGCATCGGCACGACGGTTAAGACCCTGTGGGTATGACTGTCAAGCGCGGGAAGGCCGATTTTGCTCCGGTTTCTCCTCGCATTCAGTCTGAACTCACGACACGGCCATCGTTTCGCCTACCGACTTACTGAAACGCCATGTCAAAGAACGCCGGAATCTCCCGCTGCAGCCGGCGCAGAAACTCCTGCCGCTCAAAGCCCGGAAGGTCGGTGGCGATATCGCCGTCTTCCGTGGCGATGGGCATGGTGGGCGTGTCCATAAAGGCGAAGTGCAGTGCGTTCGGCACATGGTGGAACTGGGCCGCCGGCAGGTTTTTGGCGACCCACTCGGCGTGGAAACGCGGCACCAGAAAACGGTCCTTGTCCGCGCTGTAGATCGCGGTGGGAACCTTGACGTCCGCGAACGACTCGGCGCTGAGTACCGCACCTACCGGGGCCATGGCCAGCACCGCACGCACTCGCGCATCGGCCAGCTGCCGTGCGGCTGCACTGCCTGTCGTTGGTGCGGGGTTGTCGGCTGGGCGCGCCACCAGGTAGCCCTGCCGCGCCAGGCCCTCGGCCAGGCTGGTATGGCCCACCTCGGTACCGCCGGTCCCATGGCTCAGCAGAATCAGGCCCTTGACCTTGTCTTCTGGCTTGCCACCCATCGCCACCCGCTGCGTGAACGGGCCCATGTTGACGGTGCGCTCAACGGCTTGGGTGGGGTAGTACAGGGCCCCATTGGGGCTATCCGCTTCGAGCTCAAGAATCTCCTGGGGCTGGATATGGATGTGCTGACCCCCAACAGCCTGCCCGCGAAGTTCCGGGATCAGGTCTTACGCGACGCCGTTCCCGTAGGAGCAGCGCGGCCCCATTGCATCACCGGATGCCCAACAAAAACTCAATGCTTCCGGTCTTCGAGAATCAGATTCGCGGCATGCCACGCAAATGCCATGGCTGGCCGGTTGGTATTGCCGGTGATAAGACCGGGCATTGCCGAGCAGTCGACCACCCGCAGGCCGCTTACACCGCGCACGCGCCGGGGTGGGTCCGCCACCGCCTTGTCGTCGCTGCCCATCCTGCAGGTGGCAACGCCATGCAAGCCGCTGGTTGAAACCTGGCGGAATGTTTTCAGCACATCGGCATCGCTTTCACAGGCGACGCCGGGAAACAATTCTTCGCCGGCATATTGCGCAAGAGCAGGCTGTTGCATGTACTTGCGCATATAGCTGACCAGAGCGACAGCGGCCCGTTCATCTTCCGGGGTCGTGAGCCAGTTGGGATGGATTTAAAGGGGGGCGTCCGAGTCAGCAGACGTGATTCGCAGCGTGCCTTCGCTGGTCGCTTGCAGCAGTTGGCCGCTGATCGTCAGGCCTGGCTTGCGCTCGACCGTGCTCCAGCGCGACGAGCCACGCACCATGGTAAAAGCACCCAGATACAGCGGCGCATTGGGTTTGGGAAGGACGGGTTCCGTGCGGATGAAGGCGCCCACTTCGAAGGGTCCCGTCGCCATGGGGCCGGTATGGGACACCAGTTACTGCAGCATGCTTTTGAACAGCCCCGCGCCGTAGTAACGGCGGTTGATTCCTTGATCGCCCATGAGCCGAAAAGTCATCAGGAATCCGAGATGTTCGCGCATACGCGCGCCCACGTCGGGGCTGTTGACGACGACCTTCACGCCCAGTGACTGCAGCAATTCAGCCGGGCCGATGCCGGACAGCTGGAGAATCTTGGGCGACATGATGGCGCCGGCTGCAAGAATGACTTCGCCGCGCGCTCGAAAGATGCGCTCTTCGCAGGCCTGGAATCCGACGGGCCGGCAGCGCTGGTCGTCGACATGGTGGAGCAGGGATTGGACCGCGCCACGCAGGATGCGCTGGGCACCTATCTTCGCCAATGTGCCAAGGCGGGCGGGCGCCCGCTGTTCGACGGGGTGGACTGAGGCGCCACCAATGAAGGTCATTTTTTGGACATCGACAAAGTTTTCAAAGCGCTGGCCGACCCGGGCCGCAGGCGCCTGCTGGACCAGTTGCACGGCGAGAACGGCCAAACCTTGGGCGCGCTGTGTGAACACATGGACATGACGCGCCAGGCCGTGACACAGCATTTGCAGTTGCTGGGAGACGCCAACCTCGTAGCCGTCGTCTGGCAAGGCCGGGAAAAGCTCCACTACCTGAACGCCGTGCCGCTACACGAGATCTACGAGCGCTGGATCGGCAAATTCGAGCGCGGCCGCCTTGGCGCGTTGCGCAATCTCAAAAAGAAACTGGAAGGAAATGACAATGACAAAACCTAGCTTTGTGTACGTAAGCTACATCGCAACGACGCCAGAAAAGGTCTGGCAGGCATTCGTCGACACCGACGTGATGGCCCAGTACTGGGTCGGTCCGACGGCAAGCTGTTCGCGTGTGAACGTGTCGGACTGGAAGCCTGGCTCCAGATGGGAGCACCAGCACTCCGACGATGCAAGCGCGGTCGACATCGTCGGCAAGGTCGTCGAGAGCGATCCCCCGCGCCGCCTGGTCTACACATGGGCCCGGTCGAGCGAGGCCGAGGACCCGTCGAAACATTCACGCGTTTCCATCGACATCGAGTCGCAGGGCGACGGGCTTGTTCGCCTGACGGTCAGTCACGAAGACCTAGAGCGCGATCCCAAGATGCTGGCTGGCATATCGGGGGGCTGGCCGAAGGTGTTGTCGAATCTCAAGACCTTTCTGGAAACCGGTCGCGCGCTGCCGCATCCAGCGGCTGGGGCGGGATAAAGCAGTAGGAGAGAGCGGAGATGATGCTAAGTGCGCGCTTTGGTTGCCTGTGGCGCTGACAGAACACGCGCGCGTGCGCATGGCAGACCGAAACATCAGTGCCGAACTGGTTCTCGAGATCATTGATACCGGCATCATCAAAAGCGCTGGTAGCTCCCATTACTGGCTCTACAAACACGTGCCTGACCGCATGGACAACTTGCTGTGTGTAGCCGCTGTGATTGACAATGTGGTTGTGGTCAAGACCATCATGCACCACTGGGAGCCCGTACCATGAAAAGCATCTACTTCGAGAGTGACGACATCCTGCAAATCCGCGTATCGGACAAGCCCATCGTGCGCGAAGTGTCACAAGGCGGGCATACCAATATCAGTTATGTCGAAGACGGCACGATTGTCGAAATCGTGCTGCTCGATGCCAAGAAGGAAGGCTTGCTGCCGCTCGAATTTCGTAAGGCGGCTTGATGCGTAACGCCTGTGGCAATTCGAGCCGGCGGCCATGGAAGAGGCGCGGCGGTCACTCGAAACGATCGGGCAGCAGTGGGAGCAGGCCTTGGGCCGGTTGAAGGCATCGCTGGAAGGTTAGGGTTCGCACAACCGCGCCCAATAACAAGCAGGCGATGCGATTAATCACCGCAAA
>JANYBQ010000591.1 GCA_025360705.1 Betaproteobacteria bacterium
GCCGCTGCAGCCCCTGAATGATGGCCGGCAGGCCCGGCAGCAGCAGCCGGACTTCGGCACCGACGCCGATCAGCGCTTGCGGAAGAGCCCCGACCACGTCGGCCAGGCCACCCGTCTTGACCAGAGGAAAAACCTCGGCGGCTACATGCAATACCCTCATGCACTTATTTTTGCGAGCATATCGGCGGTGACGAGACAAATGCCGTTGGCGCTGCGGTAAAACCGCTCGCCATCCAGCACCGGGTCCTCGCCTATCACCAGGCCGTCCGGAACGCTGCAGCCCCGGTCGATCACGGTGCGCGTCAGGCGCGCGCCCCGGCCCACCCGAACCTCGGGCAACAACACCGACCAGTTCACGAACGCATGCGAATGCACTCTTACGCTGGAGAACAGCACCGAGCGGAATACCTGCCCCGAAACGATACAGCCACCCGATACCGTGGACTCGATCGCCATGCCGCGCCGGTTGTCCTGGTTGTGCACGAATTTGGCCGGCGGCAATTGCGCCTGGTAGGTCCAGATCGGCCAATCCCTGTTGTACAAATTGAGCTTGGGGTCGGTCGCGGTCAGATCGATATTGGAGTCCCAATAGGCATCCACCGTGCCCACGTCACGCCAGTAAGGCTCGGCCGCGGTCCCGTTGGGCACGCAGCTCAATGCAAACGGATGGGCGGCCGCACAACCGTTGCGCACGGCGTGTGGAATTATGTTCTTGCCGAAGTCATGGCTCGAATCGGGGTCGGCCAGATCGCGCGCCAGTTCCGCATAAAGATACGCCGCATTGAAGATATAAATGCCCATGCTGGCGAGAGCCATGTCGGGTCGCCCCGGCATGGCCGGCGGATCGGCGGGCTTCTCCAGAAAGTCGGTGATCATGCTGTTGTCGTCCACTGCCATCACCCCGAATGCGCTAGCCTCGGCGCGCGGTACGGCAATACACGCCACCGTGCAGGGGCGCCCCTTGGCCACGTGGTCGGACAGCATCAGCGCGTAGTTCATCTTGTAGATATGGTCGCCGGCCAACACCACGATGTACTCGGCGCCATAACTTTCCAGGATGTCGTGGTTCTGGTATACCGCGTCGGCGGTGCCCCGGTACCAGCTCTCGTCGTCGTTGCGTTGTTGCGCCGGCAGCAGATCGACGAACTCGTTCATTTCGCTTTTTAGAAAAGCCCAGCCGCGCTGCAAATGGCGCAGCAGGCTGTGCGACTTGTACTGCGTGATGACACCGATACGCCGCACGCCTGAATTGAGGCAGTTTGACAGCACAAAGTCGACGATGCGGAATTTCCCACCAAAATACACGGCCGGTTTGGCGCGCCGGTCGGTCAGGTTCATGAGCCGGCTGCCACGCCCACCCGCCAGAACCAGCGCTATCGCGCGTTTGGGCAGGTCAAGTCTTTGTGCCAGCTGATGGGGTTGCATGGTGTCTCCTTGTTGCTGTTGTGATCTTAAGGCCGATGCCGCTGAGCGTCGGGTCTAGGCACGATTGCTGCATGCGAAAATTACCGGAACATAAAGGAGCCCCGATTGACCCAGAGCCTTCCCAACGCCCAACCCGACCTGGCTGGCGCGATAGGCGAACATTTGCTGCAAACCATCGCGGTCGATGCCGCACGCGCCACGGCCACCGACTTAATGCAGGCGTTGGCGCAGACCGCCCGGGCCCAGCTGTCGCAGCGCTGGGTCCAGACCCAGGCGCGGGAGCGCGACGCCAAAACGCGCCGGGTGTATTACCTGTCGATGGAGTTTTTGATCGGTCGCACCCTGTCCAATGCGCTTGCCGCACTGGATCTGACCGGCGCGGCGGCCCGCGGTTTGCGACACTACGCCCATACGCTCGAAGACATCGCCGAATGCGAACCCGATGCCGCGCTGGGCAATGGCGGCCTGGGCCGCCTGGCCGCGTGTTTCCTGGACTCCATGGCAACCATTGGATTGCCGTCGTTCGGCTACGGCATCCGGTACGAATACGGCATGTTCGCGCAGGAAATCCAGGACGGGCGGCAAATCGAGCATCCCGACCCGTGGCTACAGGATGGCACGCCCTGGGAGTTCCCGCGCCCCAACGTCGAATACCCGGTACGTTTCGGCGGCTGGGTCGACCAGGTGGACGGCAAACCCTTGTGGCGCAATGCCGCCCAGGTGGTGGCCAAGGCTTACGACATGGTCGTTCCGGGACACGCCAGCCAACATGTCAGCACGCTGCGGCTATGGAAAGCCGTGGCTCCCGCCAATATCGATCTGGGCGCGTTCAACACCGGCGACTACGCCCGTGCGGCGAGTGCCAAGAACGAATACGAAAACATCTCCTGGGTGCTCTACCCCAACGACAGCACCCCGGCCGGACGCGAACTGCGCCTCAAGCAGGAATACTTTTTTGTCGCGGCGTCGATCCAGGATCTGCTTGCGCGCCACCTGGAAGAACACCCCACCCTGGACAACCTGGCCGACAAGGTGGCGATCCACCTGAACGATACCCATCCGGCCATCGGTGTGGCCGAGTTGATGCGGGTGTTGTGCGACCAACGCGGCATGGACTGGCCAGCGGCCTGGGCGATTTGCACGCGGACTTTCTCGTACACCAACCACACTTTGATGCCCGAGGCACTGGAGACCTGGTCGGTGGCGCTGATGCAGCATGTATTGCCGCGTCACCTCGAGATCATCTTTCGCATCAACAAGGACTTCCTCGATGAAGCGGCGCGCCACCGGCCCGGTGACGATGCGTTTTTTTCGCGCTTGTCGCTGATAGACGAAACCGGTGAACGCCGCGTGCGTATGGCGCATTTGTCGATCGTCGGCAGCCACAAGGTCAACGGCGTGTCGGCGCTGCACTCCCACTTGCTGGTGCAAACCATTTTTTCCGACTTCGCCAATCTGTGGCCGGAACGTTTCACCAACATGACCAACGGCGTGACGCCACGGCGCTGGTTGGCACAGGCCAATGCCGGGCTGACGGGCCTGCTGGACGACACGTTGGGAAAGACATGGCGGCTGGATCTGGACCAGTTGCGGCGCCTCAACGACTACCAGCGCGATGCGGCCTTCAGCACGCGCTTCACTGCCGTCAAACATGCCAACAAGGCGCGGCTGGCTACCTTTATCCAGCGCGCCACCGGCATCGCCGTGGACCCCGCCAGCCTGTTCGACGTGCAGGTCAAACGCATTCATGAATACAAACGCCAGCTGCTCAATGTGTTGCATGTCGTCACGCGTTACCAGGCGATCCTGGCCGACCCGCAAGGCGACTGGGTGCCGCGCACGGTAATTTTTGCGGGCAAGGCGGCATCCTCGTACCTCACCGCCAAAACCATCATCAAGCTGATTCACGATGTCGGCACCGTGGTCAACCGCGACCCCCGTATCGGCAACCGGCTCAAGGTGGTATTCGTACCCAACTACGGCGTATCGGTGGCGGAGACCATCATGCCGGGCGCCGATTTGTCGGAGCAGATTTCCACTGCGGGTACCGAGGCCTCGGGCACCGGCAACATGAAACTGGCACTCAATGGCGCGCTGACCATTGGCACCGATGACGGCGCCAATATAGAGATTCGCCAGAACGTGGGCGATGACAACATCTTCATCTTCGGCTTGAGCACGGCCGAAGTGCGCGCCTTGCGCCAAAGCGGTTACCAGCCGACGCGGCATTACGACAGCATCCCCGCGTTGCGCAGCGCGCTAGACGCAATCGCGGGTGAACAGTTTTCACCGGGCGATCCCGGTCGCTACCGCACACTGGTCGATACGTTGCTGAGCGGTGGCGACCACTACATGTTGCTGGCCGACTATGCGTCGTACGTGGCGGCGCAGGCGCGGGTGGACGATCTGTACCGGCGCCCGCTCGACTGGTGTGCCCGCGCCATCGCCAACGTGGCCGGTATGGGGCCCTTTTCTTCGGATCGTGCGATTCGGGACTACGCCGCCAATATCTGGCACCTGTCGCCGGACGCGAGCTGAACCTCACCGATGCTGAACCCGCACGATATCGACCTGATCCGCGGGGCCCGTCACGGCGATCCGTTCGCCGTGCTGGGCCCGCACAGATCGGGCAACGGACGAACCTCGGTGCGTGTTTTTCTTCCCGGTGCGGCCCAGGTGCTTGTCGTCGAGCCGGCGACCCAACGCGTGTTGGCGACGCTGGCCAAACGGCATGCGGACGGATTTTTCGAGCGCACCCTGAGCTCCGCGCTCAAGACCGCGTATCGGCTGCATGTGCGCTGGGCTGACGGCAGCGAAACCGTACAGCAGGACCCGTATCGTTTTGGACCGGTACTGGACCAAACCGACGTCTGGCTGCTGGGCGAAGGTACGCATTTGCGCCCGTTCGAAGTCATGGGTGCCCATGCCGCGACGATGCTCGGCAGCACCGGCACGCGTTTCGCGGTCTGGGCGCCCAACGCATCTCGTGTGAGTGTGGTGGGCGACTTCAACCATTGGGATGGCCGGCGAAATCCGATGCGGCTGCGGCGCGAATGCGGCGTGTGGGAAATCTTCCTGCCCGACGTGCAAGCCGGCGCGCATTACAAGTTCGAACTGCGCGCCCAGGACGGACAAGTGTTGCCGTTGCGAGCCGACCCGTATGCCCTGCGCGCCGAGCTGCGCCCCGCGACCGCCAGCGTGGTTGCGCATCTACCGGCCGTGGTGGCGCCGTCCGAACAGCGCCGCGCCGCCAACGCGCTGGACGCCGCCATGAGCATCTATGAAGTGCATGTAGGTTCGTGGCGGCGTAACACCGAAGACGGTAACCGCTGGCTGAGCTGGATCGAATTGGGCGACACGCTGGTCCCGTACGCGGTCGAGATGGGTTTCACGCACCTCGAGCTGATGCCGGTCAGCGAATACCCGTTCGACGGCTCCTGGGGTTACCAGCCGATCGGGCTCTATGCACCGACCGCGCGCTTCGGCCCGCCGGAGGACTTCGGTGCGTTCGTACGCCGTTGTCACGCCGCGGGACTGGGCGTGTTGCTGGACTGGGTGCCGGCGCATTTTCCGAGCGATGCCCACGGCCTGGGCAATTTCGACGGCACACATCTGTACGAATATGCTGACCCGCGTGAGGGTTTTCACATCGACTGGAACACGCTGATCTACAACCTGGGCCGCAACGAAGTGCGCAACTTCCTGGTCGGCAATGCCTTGTACTGGCTCGAGCGTTTCGGTGTCGACGGGCTGCGCGTGGACGCCGTGGCATCGATGTTGTACCGCGATTACAGCCGCAAGGCGGGGGAGTGGATTCCGAACGTTCATGGCGGGCGCGAAAACCTGGAGGCGATCAGTTTCCTGAAGCGGCTCAACGAGGTGGTGGGCGAACAGCGCGCCGAGGCGATTACGCTGGCCGAAGAATCCACGTCTTTCCCCGCCGTATCGCGCCCGACCTACGCCGGCGGCCTGGGTTTCCACTACAAATGGAACATGGGCTGGATGCACGACACGCTGCAATACATGGCACGCGACCCGGTGCACCGCAAGCACCACCATGGCGAGATGACGTTTGGCCTGGTGTACGCGTTCAACGAAAACTTCGTTCTCCCGCTGTCGCATGACGAAGTGGTGCATGGCAAGGGCTCGCTGCTCGGCAAGATGCCGGGCGACCGGTGGCAGCAGTTCGCCAACCTGCGCGCGTATTACGGCTTCATGTTCGGCCACCCTGGCAAGAAGCTGCTATTCATGGGCTGCGAGTTCGCGCAGCAAAATGAATGGAACCACGACCGCAGCCTGGACTGGCATCTGCTGGCCGACGCGTTGCACGCCGGCATGCAGCGCCTGGTGCACGACCTGAATCATCTCTACCGCGCGACACCTGCATTGCACCAGCGCGACTTCGTGCCGGAGGGCTTTGAATGGATCGACCACAACGACGCCGACCGGTCCAGCTTGAGTTTTATCCGCCGCGGCTCGGATGAACATAGCTGCATCGTGGTGGTATGCAACTTCACGCCCAGCCCGCAGCATGCATACCGGCTCGGCGTACCGTTCGCGGGACAGTACCGCGAATGTCTCAACACCGACTCGCACCATTACGGCGGCAGCAACGTCGGTACACCTCTGGGGGTTGCCAGTGCACGCCAAATATCCAGCCACGGCAAAGCCTGGTCGATCGTGCTGGATCTGCCGCCGCTTGCCACCGTCATGCTCGAATGGAAACGCTGAAGCGCCATACCCCAGCACGGGCACGTGCCACGGCCAACGAAATGTCGCCGGGCCAGCCCTGGCCGATGGGCGCCACCCACGATGGCAAAGGCGTCAACTTCGCGGTGTTCTCGTCCGGCGCACAACGGGTGGAGCTTTGCCTGTTCGATGCCAAAGGCCAGCACGAGACGCGGCGCATCGACCTCACCGTCTGCACCGGCGATGTGTGGCACGGTTACCTGCCGGGTGCCGCCGTAGGCCTGGTCTACGGACTGCGTGCGCATGGCCCGTGGCGTCCGGACCGGGGACAGCTATTCGACCCGTCCAAACTGCTGCTGGACCCCTACACACGCGACGTGGTCGGCCAGTTCGTCTGGCGTGATGAGCAGTTCGGCGCCGACCGGAGTTTTCCGCTGCACCGCGATGCACGCGATAACGCGGCGTTCGCGCTCAAGGCCCGCGTGGTGGCCGACCGGTATGACTGGGGCGACGACCGCGCGCCCCACACGCCGCTGGACCGGACCGTCATTTACGAGTTGCACGTGAAAGGTTTCTCAAGGTTGCAGGCGGCTATTCCCGAAACCATGCGGGGAACCTTCGCCGGGCTGGCGCACCCGGTCTCGGTCGCCCACCTGAAGCGTCTTGGCATCACCGCCGTAAGCCTGATGCCGGTACATTACGCGCTCGACGAAGAGCGGCTGGCCCGAATCGGACTGCACAACTACTGGGGCTACAACACGATCGCGTTTTTCTGCGTCGACCCCGCGTTGTCGCACCAGCGCGAGGGCATGGCCGTGCGCGATGAGTTCCGTGCCATGGTGCGTACGCTGCACGCGGCGGGGATCGAGGTTTTGCTGGACGTGGTGTTCAACCACACTGCCGAGAGTGATGGCACCGGTCCGACGATCAGTTTTCGCGGGCTTGACAACGCGGCCTATTACCGGCTTGAAGCCGGCATGCCGGCGCAGTATGAAAATCAGAGCGGCTGCGGGAACACGCTGGACATCCGCCGCCCCCATGTATTGCGCCTGGTGATGGACAGCCTGCGTTACTGGGTGTCCGACATGCACGTGGATGGCTTTCGTTTCGACCTGGCGCCAATATTGGGTCGCGGCGACAACGGCTTCGAGCGCGACGGTGCATTCTTCACGGCGTTGGCGCAAGACCCGATTTTGTCCACCGCCAAGATGATCGCCGAGCCCTGGGACATCGGCACCGGTGGTTATCAGGTGGGCGGGTTCCCGCGCGGCTGGCTTGAGTGGAACGACCAGTTCCGCGACACCATGCGTTCGTTCTGGCTCGGCGGCTTCGACAACACCGGCGGCTCACGCGGCGACTTCGCGTTGCGCCTGTGCGCATCCAGCGACCTGTACCAGCCGCGCTTGCGCGCGCCCGGCGAATCGGTCAACTACATCGTGTCGCACGACGGCTTCACGTTGCGCGACCTGGTGAGCTACAACCAGCGCCACAACCTCGCCAATGGCGAAGACAACGGCGACGGCCACGGCCACAACCTGAGCTTCAATTGCGGTGTCGAGGGACCTACCGGCGACCCTCTGGTCAACGCCCTGCGCGGCAAACTGCAGCGCGCCCTGCTGGCCTGCACGCTGCTGTCTCAAGGTACGCCGATGCTGGGTGCCGGCGACGAACTGGGCCACAGCCAGGATGGCAACAACAACCCCTACAACCAGGACAACGCCACCACCTGGATCGACTGGTCCACGGCGGACGAAGACCTGATCGCGTTTACGGCGCGGGTGCTGGCACTGCGCCGCGGCGCCATGCCTTTCGACGCGCATTGGTACAGCGGGCTCACCAATCCGCTGGGTCTGCACGACCTGGCCTGGCTGCAGCCGGATGGCAGCCCATTGCAAGGCGACGCATGGCACAACCCCACATCGCGCGCGCTCGCCTGCCTGATCGGGGAGCCGGGGCGCGCCAAAGCGCCGCTGCTGCTGCTGGTAAATGCCGGCAACGACGTTCAACCGTTCCGGTTGCCCGCCGGTGTCTGGCAGGCCTTGCTCGACAGCGCCCACGCGCGCGGCGAAACGCGCTGGTACGGCCAGGGCGATGTGATGATCGATGTCGCTGCCAACAGCGTGCAATTTCTGGCGGCGGCGGGCTCCGAAGTCGTATGAGTCTCTCCCGTGCCAGTGGCGTATTGCTGCACCCCACCAGCCTGCCCGGCCCGCATGGCTCGGGCGACCTCGGCCTGGAGGCGTACCACTTTGTCGACTGGCTGGTATCGGCCGGGCAAAAGTTGTGGCAGATATTGCCACTGGGCGGCATCGGCCCGGGCAACTCGCCGTACATGAGCAGTTCCGCTTTTGCCGGCAATGTGTTGCTGATCGACCTGGACGAATTGCAGCAACAAGGTTGGCTTGGCGTTGACGATCTGGTTGCGGATGCCGCGTTCTCGGACCAGCGCATTCGTTTCTCCGCCGTGGTGCCGTGGCGCATGGAGCGCTTGCAGCGGGCGTCCGCGACCTTTGCCTCGGCGGCCGGTCCTGAGCAGCGCCAGGACTTCCAGGATTTTTGCGTATTACATGCCGTCTGGCTGCACGACTACGCGCTATTCATGACCCTCGCAGATTCCAACGGCTGGGCCTTTTGGAGCGACTGGGACCCCTTGCTGGCCGGCCGTGACAAAGCGGCTCTGGTATCGGCAGCCAGCCAATACGCGGGCGGCGTGGCATTCTGGCAGTTCTGCCAGTGGTGCTTTTTCCGACAATGGAAAAAGCTGCGCGCGTATGCCAACCAGCGCGGCATCCAGATCGTCGGCGACGCACCGATTTTCGTGGCCTACCAGAGCGCAGATGTCTGGGCGCGGCAAGAACTGTTCGAGCTCGACACCCAAGGCCGCCAGCTGGCAGTGGCCGGTGTGCCGCCCGACTATTTCAGCGCCACCGGCCAGCGCTGGGGCAACCCGCTGTACCGCTGGAACGCGCATCTGGCCGAGGGTTTTGCCTGGTGGACCGAACGGGTACGCCGCATTTTCGAGCTGGTGGACATCGTGCGTATCGACCATTTCCGCGGCTTTGCCGGCTATTGGGAAATTCCGGCCAGCGAACCAACCGCTGTCGTCGGGCGCTGGTTGCCGGGTCCCGGCGCGCCGCTGTTCACGGCGATTGAACTGGCACTGGGCAAGTTACCCATCATTGCCGAGGACCTGGGCGTGATCACGCGCGAGGTGGACGACCTGCGCCGCCAGTTCGACCTTCCCGGCATGCGGGTTTTGCAGTTCGCTTTCGGTGGTGCCAGCGACAACAACTATCTGCCGCATAACTACCAACCCAACACCGTGGTCTACGGGGGCACCCACGACAACGACACCTCCATCGGATGGTGGCAGCAGTCGAGCGAATCCGAACGCGCCCACGTGTGCGACTACCTGGCCATCAACGGCCACGAGATCCACTGGGACCTGATCCGCGCCGCCTGCGCCAGCGTGGCCGACACCGCCATCCATCCGCTGCA
>JANYBQ010000304.1 GCA_025360705.1 Betaproteobacteria bacterium
CGTTTGCACACTTACCAATTCGAACGTTACGCCCTCCGTGACGGCGACCTTCACGGCCCTCGGCATCCTCTGATTTTCGAGTCGCCTGCGGCGACGTCAAATGTGTTGAGCGGGCCACGGTCCATTCGTGCGATCCGGATGGACTTTCATGCTTCAGGCCTGAGAAAAAGCAGGGGCTTCACCATGATCGAACTGATCATGGTGATTATTCTGGTCGGAGTACTGTCGGTCTTTGTAGCCCCCAAAATGTTCAACTCCGACGACTTCAATGCGCGGGGGTTTCATGACCAGACACTGGCGTTTCTCCGTTATGCCCAAAAAACGGCTATTGCCCAGCGGCGCCCGGTTTGCGTTGGCTTCAGCCTGAACGGGTTGGCGCTGACGATGGATGCAGACCGAAATGCCGCGACCGGAGCCAACGGGTGTGAAACCAGTCTGACTATGCCAAGCGGCGGCACCCTCACAGCGCGTGGTGCCGTGCAGTACGCGGCCGTGCCGTCGGTGGCCATATTCGATGCGCTTGGGCAACCGGGCGCCAGTCAGACGATCCAGGTTGCCGGTGTGGTGAAGCAGATTGTTATCGAGGCCGTCACCGGGTATGTGCATGAATAAGGGGCACGTCCAGGGATTCACGCTGATCGAGCTGATCTTATTTATTGTCATTGTCTCGGTTGCCCTGGTGGGAATTCTCAAGGTGATGGACGTTACCGTTAAGTCCAGTGCTGACCCGATGCTGCGCAAGCAGGCAATAGCGCTGGCGGAATCGGTTTTGCAGGAGGTTTTGCAAAAGGCGTACGCCGACCCGGACCCTGCGTCGGCCGCTAGCGAAACCACGCGCGCTACGTTCAACCATGTGGACAACTACTACGGCCTCACCAACTCCACCTTTACCGACTTGCCCGGCACGCTGTCAGGCTACGTGATCGCCATTGCAGTGACATCGGCCACGCTGGGTTCGGTGCCGGCGAGAAAGGTCGCGGTCACCGTAACTTATGGTGCCGATGCCATTGTCCTGACCGGTTACCGGACAAGTTATTGACGATGGAGCAGCACCTTCGCCAAACCGGCTTTACGCTGATCGAAATGGTCATGGTGATCGTGATCCTGGGCGTAATTGGTGCCACCGTGGCGATGTTCATACGCAAACCGGTGGACGCGTATTTCGATACCGGGCGGCGCGCTACGCTCACCGACATCGCCGATACCGCTGTGCGACGGATGTCGCGAGATATCGGCCGGGCGCTGCCCAACAGCATCCGTAACGCAAGTTCCCAATGTATCGAATTCATTCCGACCCGGACCGGTGGCCGCTACCGGGCCTCGGCAGATGCCGGTGTCGCGGGTGGCCAGTCGGCTGCGGTGCTCGACTTCACGGTGGCCGACACCAGTTTCAACATGCTGGCGAGAAACAGCGATTTGCCGACCAGCCAGCAAATTCAGGTGAATGACCTGATCGCGATCTACAACCTGGGTATTTCCGGCGCGGACGCCTATGCGGGAGACAATACCGCTGTGGTTTCGGGCGTTGTATCAGGGGCAGAGACGACCATCACGATTGCCGCCAAACAGTTTCCGTTCGCCTCCGGCAACAACCGCTTTCAGGTGATTCCCGGAGACGAAAAAATCGTGGCTTATGTGTGTAGCGGTGGCAGTCTGCTGCGCAGCAGTAACTATGCCTATACCAACTCCTGCCCGACCACGGCCCCCGCCGCGACGGTGGCCGTGCTGGCAACCAACGTCGCCGCGTGCAACTTCGTGGCTGGCGCGTCGGACCAACAGCGCAACGCCCTGGTGCAGTTGACGCTGACGCTCACCGACGCGAGCAGTGAGTCGATCAGCCTGTACCACGAGGTGCATGTCAGCAATACGCCATGAAAAGCGAGCGACCTTTTCAAACCGGTTTTGCCGCTATAAGCGCCATTTTTCTATTGGTCGTACTTGCGGCACTGGGCGCGTTCATGGTGTCGATTTCGTCGTCCCAGCAACTCAGTTCGGCGCAGGATGTTCAGGGCTCGCGTGCCTACTGGGCGGCGCAGGCCGGGCTTGAGTGGGCCTTGGCAAGCCTCGCCGTCACGCCGACCGCATGCCCAACGCCGCCGTCGCCTTTTATGGTGGAGGGTTTTACGTTGGCAATGACATGTACGGCATCAACTTTTGACGAGGCCGGAGCCACCGTCCTGATTTATTCGGTTACGTCCAAAGCGTCTGCGGGTGGGTCCCCCGGCGGCCTGGGTTACGTTGAACGCAGCCTCTCGGTGGCCAAAGAGATATGAAACCCGCCCCGCAGCATGCCAGGTCGAAGGTTGGCGCTATGCCGCGCACGGCTGCTTTGCTGCACTTGCAGCTCGTTCTGGCTCGGGGCCTGGCCAGGCGATTGGTGCATGTGCTGGCGACGCTCCTTGTCATCGTCGCCGTTTTGGGAGCAGAGCCAGCAGTCGCGGCCATCACCTATGTTGCATCCAGCACGGCCGGCACAAACGGCAAGGTCAGTTCAATTGCCATAAGTCCACCGGCCGGGCTGACAGCGGGTGAGGTGATGCTGGCGTCGATCGCCCAACGTGGCGGCAACAGCCCGGTCGTCAATACCGCTCCAAGTGGCTGGAGCCAGGTGCTGGAAATAGACGATGGAAATACGGACAGCCTGGCGATCTATAGCAAAGTCGCCACCGCGTCGGAGCCTGCCAGCTATACCTGGGTGCTTAACAATTCGGATCGAACCGCGGCGGCGATTGTGGCTTTCCGGGGAGTCGATACGGTGGGCCTTGTCAACGTCAGCGCATCCCAGGCCAATGCCGCATCGACCTCCTACACCGCTACTTCTGTCACCACGACGGTCGCCAACGCGATGCTGGTGGCGTTCTACAGCGCTATCGACGGGAATGGAACCATCAACGCCAGCACCGGGATGACACAAGCCTTCACGGCCGCCACAGGTGCCGGACCGAATGGCGTGGTAATCGGGTCTTCTTACGCGACCCAAGGCGCTGCGGGCGCGTCAGGGACCAAGGTCTCAGCATCGAATACTTCCCTCGCCAACCTGGGCGCCCTCGTCGCACTCAAGCCATCCCCGTTGGACCACTATGAACTCTCGTTGCCAACTAACAGCCTGACTTGCCTTCCCACAACGGTCTCGGTTACCGCCTGCTCGGATAGTTCCAGCCCCTGTACCAACAACTCGACCACCTTGAGCGGGCAGACCGCGACGTTATCCAGCAGCGCGGGCCCGAGTACCGTGACCTTCAATGCGTCGGGCATCGCCAGCAGCACAGTCAGCCTTCCGTCGGCGGCCGATGGCACCGTTCTGACAATCACGCTGTCGGGCGAACAGACGCCCGCCAGCAACCCGCGCAAGTGTTGTCCCAACGGCACGGCCTGCTCGGTGGCCAACGCCTGTTCCACCACCTTCCATACGGCCGGCCTGATTTTTTCATCCTCGGCGGGCGGTGCGGTGGCCACCCTTCCGGTGCAGACCGCCGGCACGGCGTCGGGCACGTATTTTCTGCGTGCGGTGCAATCGAGTACCACCACGGCGGCGTGCAGCGCGGCATTGACCGGGGCCAACAGCGTGAGCCTGGCGTACCAGTGCAACAACCCGAGCAGCTGCAGCGCCAGCAATTTGATGACCGTGAACGGCGGCAGCGCCACCACCATCCAGCGCAACAACAGTGCCAGTTCTTTGAGCTACACCACGGTGGCCATGACCTTTGACGCGAACGGAAACGCGCCCTTCAACTTCACCTTTGCCGACGTCGGGCTGACGACGTTGTGGGCCACCAAGACGGTCAACTCGGCGGTGCTGATCGGATCTTCGAACGCCTTCGTCACCAGGCCTGCGGGCATCGTTGTCTCAGCCATCCAACAAACCGCGAGCCCGTACCTGGTCAACCCGGCAGCGGCAAGCGCCACCGACGCTAAATTTATCAAGGCGGGCGAAAGCTTTGGCGTCACCGTGACGGCACAAACGTCGGGCGGAGTTGCCACGCCCAACTTCGGCAAGGAGAGCACCCCCGAGGGTGTGCTGCTGACCCAGGCGCTGGTGTTACCCGTCGGCGGCGCGACCGGAACGCTGGCCAACAACACGGTGGTCGGTGGCAGCTTCAGCAATGGTGTTGCAACCGTCACCAACCTGGCCTGGAGCGAGGTTGGAATCATCACCCTCACGCCGAGTCTGTCCGATGGCAGTTATCTGGGCACTGGCAACGTCACGGGCACTACCACCGGCAACGTGGGCCGGTTCGTTCCGGACCACTTTGGATTGAGCGCGGCTACTGTCACCAATCGCGCTGCGTCCAGCTGTTCGCCGGCTTCGACATTCACTTATCTGGGTGAGAACTTTCGTCTTGGTTTCACGCTGAGCGCGCAAAACAGCGCGGGAACCACAACGCAGAACTACAGCGGGAGCTTTGCGAAACTGGACCCGACCTCCGCCACTGCGTGGAACCTGGCGGGTGTCTCTGGCAGCACGATTTTTTCCAGCGCCAGCGGACGGCTCGCGCTGGGTAGCGCTACCGGCAGCTGGGGCAGTGGGGTAGCCAGCGGGGTGACACTCACGGCAGCCGCATCGCGTGCGTCGAGCCCTGACGGACCATTTGCCAAAGCGCTGTTTGGCATCGCTCCGGTGGACAGTGATGGTGTGGCGTTCGCGTCCTATGACCTGGACGCCAACCCACCGGTGGTCGGTAACGACCACCTGACGCTGGCCGGCGTTGCGCTGCGTTTCGGCCGGCTGCAAATGCAAAACGTCTATGGCTCCGAGCTGCTGGACTTGCCGATACCGGTGCAGGCCCAGTACTGGGCTGGCAGCTTCTACACAAGCAACGTCAATGACAGTTGCACTGCCATCCCGGTGTCTTCCATCACGATGGGAAATTACCTAAAGCAACTCAGCGCGTGCAAGACGCAACTGTCGCCGACCAGCAGCGTGACGATGGCGGCGGGAAAGCTGTCGGCCACGGGGTTGATTTTGACCAAACCCGGGGCGAACAATGCCGGTAGCGTGGACTTGGCGATAAACCTCGGTGCGACGCCCACAGGGTCTGTCTGTCTGGGTACCAGTGCGTCCCCGGCAACCGCTGCGAACATGCTCTGGTTTGGTACCAATCCGGCCGCGCGCGCAGCCTTTGGC
>JANYBQ010000379.1 GCA_025360705.1 Betaproteobacteria bacterium
GATAGCCGGGTCCACCGGTGTCGCGCCGGGCGCTGTGGGCGCTGATTTTTATCTCAAGGAGTTGCCCATGGCCCCAGTCAGCCAGGTACCGGATGTTTCGGCCGCTCAGGACGGCACCGACGAATTTGCGGTGCCACGGGACGACGACTCGCCACTGGCGCGTATCGGCAAGGCCATGCACCGCCTGCTGGAGTGGGGTGATGCATCGGAGCCCAATGCCGCCGCCGCGGCACGCGAATTCGGCCTCGATCCCCACCAGGGCGTGCAGGCCGGCCTGCAGGCGCAGCGCATATTGAGCGGCCAGGGCGCCTGGGTCTGGGACGATGCGGTTGTGGGATGGCAAGGCAACGAGGTCGAGCTGATGTACCAGGGTGAGCCGTATCGCCTGGACCGGCTGGTAAGGCGAAAGGACACCGGAGATTGGTGGGTGCTGGATTTCAAGTCGAGTGGCTCGCCGCAACAAAAACCCGAACTGATGGCGCAGATGCAGACTTACCGATCCGCGGTGCAGCAGATATACCCCGGTGACACCGTACGCGCCGCTTTCCTTACTGCCGCGGGCGAGTTGATCGAGCTTCCCCAAGGCGCCGGATGACAAACCACAAAAACGAAATTTCAGCGCCCGCGAACGTATGTCCGGATCAAGGCGAAACCAGGACGGTTGTCGTGGTGGGTGGTGGCCCGGCCGGCCTGATGGCCGCCGAGGTATTCAGCGCCTCAGGCGTGGCGGTGTCTTTGTACGATGCCATGCCCACGGTAGGGCGCAAGTTTCTTCTGGCCGGCAAGGGTGGGCTAAACCTGACCCATTCCGAGCCGATTGAAATTTTCCAGTCGCGTTATGGAACTCGCCAGAACCAGATCGGCGCAATGTTGCGGAACTTCGGTCCGGCCCAGGTGCGCGAATGGGCCGGCAGGTTGGGAATAGGCACTTTGATCGGATCCTCGGGCCGTGTTTTTCCCACCGATATGAAGGCGGCGCCACTGTTGCGTGCGTGGCTGCATCGCTTGCGCCACCCGACCGCAGGAGCCCCAGTCCAGTTTCATATGCGCCATCGCTGGATCGGCTGGGGCGCGGACGATGGCGCTCCGACTGGCCTGATGTTCGACTCGCCCCAGGGGACGCGGAAAATCCATGCGGACGCGGTTGTACTGGCATTGGGCGGCGGCAGTTGGGCGCGGCTGGGCTCCGATGGTGCGTGGGTGGAATCGCTGCGCGAACGCGGCGTCCAGGTGGCGCCGTTGATGCCGGCCAATTGCGGCTTTGAAGTACGCGGGGGCTGGAGTGCGCATTTTGCCGCGCGTTTCGCCGGGCTGCCGTTCAAGTCCGTGGCGATCCGATTCGCCAGAGCGGGCGGGGAAATCTTCCTGCGCAAGGGAGAATTCGTGGCTACGGTCAGCGGTGTGGAAGGCAGCCTGATATATGCGGCGTCAGGTTTGTTGCGCGACCAGATCGCCGCCCATGGAAGCGCCACCTTCACCATCGACTTGCTGCCCGCAATGTCGCCCGATCGCGTGTTGTCGGAGGTGGCCCATCCACGTGGCTCACGTTCCTTGTCCAGCCATCTTAAAAGCCGGCTTGCCATCGAAGGAATCAAGGCCGGCCTGTTGCATGAGTTGTTGTCGAAGCAAGACATGACCGACCCACCCAAACTGGCTGCCGCGCTCAAGGCTTTGCCCATAACACTGGTAGCCGCGCGACCCATCGACGAGGCCATCAGCAGCGCCGGCGGCGTTTGTTTCGAAGCCATGGACGCGCAATCGATGCTGCGCCAGGTACCGGGCGTTTTTTGCGCCGGTGAAATGCTGGATTGGGAGGCGCCCACGGGGGGCTACCTGCTTACCGCCAGCATGGCTAGCGGAAGAGCCGCGGCACAGGGCGCGCTGGCCTGGCTCGAACGTGCACCTGCCTTGTCATGGGAGCCGGTAGAATCTACTACATCAGAGCAAATATAAGCTGCCAGTAGCGGGAGTTGCCACCTCAAGATAACAATGAACCAAGACACCATTCCTTCGCAACTCGGGCCCATGACTATCCCATCCACGCTCAGTCCGGTCAGCGCACCGCGCCATGAACCTGCATCGTCTGGCATTAGCCCGGCCGTGAAATGGTTGCTGGGTGCGATGGTCGCCGCGCTGTTGGTATACCTCGCCAGATAAGCCTGCTGAAGTGCCGGGCCGATGGCTCCGGCATGTGTCGTTCGGTCAGGTGACGGCTGGCAGCAGACCGAGACCCCCAGGGAGTTTGCGTTCTGCGCGCATCCAATCCGGAATAACCGGTTTCAAAAGATTAGGTTGACGAGCCTTGACCCCGGCACTGGCTCCACAGTTAGAGCTGCTTGGTTCCCCACCTGACCCGGTTGGCCGCTTTACCATGCGGGAAGGCCCGTCAAGCGCGATTGTACGGCGTCCCCTGCTTCGGCGATGCCTCGGTTACAACCCGAATCATGCATGCCCGGCCACTAGAATCGTCGCATGTCTTACCTTGTGCTAGCCCGCAAATACCGTCCGAAGAATTTCACGCAGATGGTCGGGCAGGAACATGTAGTGCGCGCGTTGACGAATGCGCTGGATTCGCAACGGCTGCATCACGCCTACCTGTTTACCGGGACACGCGGTGTGGGTAAAACCACGGTGTCGCGTATTCTGGCCAAGTCGCTCAATTGCCTGGGGCCGGATGGAGCGGGCGACATCACCTCCACGCCGTGTGGTGTCTGCCAGGCATGTACCGACATCGATGCGGGCCGGTTTATCGACTACACCGAGCTTGATGCGGCCTCGAACCGAGGCATCGACGATGTCCAGACCTTGCTCGAGCAGGCGGTTTACAAGCCGGTGCAGGGACGTTTCAAGGTCTTCATGATCGACGAGGTGCACATGTTGACCGGGCCGGCTTTCAACGCCATGTTAAAGACGCTGGAAGAGCCTCCCGACTACCTCAAGTTCGTGTTGGCCACCACCGATCCGCAGAAGGTGCCGGTGACGGTGTTGTCGCGCTGTCTGCAGTTCAATTTGCGGCCGATGGCGCCCGAAACGATTCGCGAACACCTGGTCCATGTTCTGCGGGACGAGGGTGTGAGCGCCGATGTGCAGTCGCTGCGTCTGCTGGCGCGCGCGGCGCGTGGGTCGATGCGGGACGCGTTGTCGTTGACCGACCAGGCGATTGCGTTTGGCGCCGGAAAACTGGATGAGGCCACGGTGCACCAGATGCTGGGCAGCGTGGACCGCGCTTATGTGTTCCGGTTGATCGAGGCGCTGGCTGTCGGCAATGGCAAAACCGTAGTCGACATAACCGAAGAGTTGCGTCTTCAAGGCCTGAATCCCGCCTCCACGCTGGAGGAGATGAGCCTTGTGTTGCAACGTATGGCGGTGTTACAGGCCGTGCCCGGGGCGGCCGACGAATCGGACCCGGATGCGGCCGAGGCGGCGCGCCTGGCGCTGCTGATGCCGGCCGATGAGACGCAACTGCTGTACAGCATGTGTTTGCATGGGCGCGGCGAGTTGGGGTTGGCGCCGGATGAGTACGCTGGCCTGACCATGGTGTTGTTGCGCTTGCTGGCTTTTAAACCATCCGCGCAACCGGGTGCGCAGCTGGAAAAAAAAACTCCGATTGAAGCCCGGACGACCGCGCCGGTGCGTGCATCCGCGCAGCAGTCATCTTCCGCGACCCGCACCCCATTGCCCCCAGGGCAGGTTTTACACGTGCTGGACAACCAGCCGTTCGTAGATTCTGAATCGAGCAACAAATACCCTACACATAACGAGCGCGCCGAACTCCGGCCGCAGCCATCGCGTGTGCTTGCCGTTCCGGTACGGGTGCAGGCCGAGTCGCGCGCTGAAGCGGCCGCATCCAGCCGGTCGGCTCAGGCGATGCTTATTCCAACCGAGGACGGCGCGTTCTGGCACGCCACGGTCCAACAGCTGGTGGCAATCGATGCAATCACGGCGCTGGTGCGCGAACTGGCCTTGCAGTCGCAACTCGTGGGGCGTGACACCGATCAATGGGTCTTGCGCGTGGAGCGAGAATCTCTTAACCAGCCCACCAGCCGCGAGCGTCTGGCCGCTGCGTTGCGAGCGGCCGGCCACGCCGTGCAACTGGCGGTTGAAATTGGCCGCGTAACCGACAGCCCGGCGCGGCGAAATTTGGCGGATGCCGCCGAGAAACAATTGGCGGCCGAACGAATCATTTTTGAAGACCCGTTCGTGCAGTCGATGATGCGCGATTTTGGGGCGAAAATCGTACCCGGCAGTATCAAACCGATTTGATTGCGGCCGTGATTCGCAGCCGGATTTCAAGTCACGGATATTCAGAATTTTCACAAAGGGAAAACCATGTTCAATAAAGGTCAGCTCGCCGGTCTCATGAAACAGGCCCAGGCGATGCAGGACAACATGAAGAAGGCGCAGGAGGAACTGGGCATGATCGAAGTCACGGGCGAATCCGGCGCCGGGCTGGTCAAGGTCGTCATGACTTGCAAGCACGACGTACGGCGCGTCACCATCGACCCAAGTTTGCTGGCCGACGACAAGGACATGCTTGAAGACCTGGTGGCCGCGGCATTTAATGCGGCCGTGCGCAAGGCCGAAGAGACGTCGAGCGAGAAGATGGGCAAACTTACGGCCGGCATGCCGGGTTTGCCGGGTGGCATGAAGCTCCCGTTCTAGTCGTATCGGACCCTAAGCGCATACGCCGCGCGGGCATGGCCGACTCCGATTCGCTTGACAGCCTAATCCAGGCCCTGCGCCGTCTGCCGGGCGTGGGCGTCAAATCCGCCTCACGTATGGCATTTCATTTGCTGCAACATGACCGGGAGGGCGCGCTCACCTTGTCGGGCGCATTGGCGCGGGCCGCGGGCTCGATCAAACATTGCGCGCGTTGCCATACTTTCACCGAAGCCGAAATTTGCAGCACCTGTCTGGATCCACGCCGCGATGGCTCCAAGTTGTGCGTGGTCGAAACGCCGGCCGATCAATCGGCGGTGGAACGCACCGGAGCTTACAAAGGCCTGTATTTCGTTTTGATGGGTAGACTCAGCCCGCTCGACGGCATTGGTCCCAAGGACATCGGACTCAAGAAACTGTTCGACCGCGCGGGTGATGGCATAGTCGCCGAAGTCATCCTGGCCACCAACTTCACGGCCGAGGGCGAGGCCACTGCCCATGTGATCGCAGAAGTGCTCCGGGGACGAGGTTTGCAGATAACGCGCCTGGCCCGCGGCGTACCCGTGGGAAGCGAGCTTGAATACGTGGACCTGGGCACCATCGCCCATGCCTTGGTGGACCGGCGCTGATTGCGATACTGGGCCGAGGCGGCGGATACCGCAGGTCGCTTTAGTCGAGTTTTGCCGCGGCTGCTCGCGCGTAATCCATTGCCCTAAGTAAAAACCCGCTCGGGATGTCCCCGATGCAGGTTTGCCCGACCTTTGGTAGCCTCGAACAAAATCAAGGACAAGGGTGAGGCTCGGGATGAATCGTTTGCTGGCGGACCGCCGGTCATTTGTAGCGGCTGCGGCGTCGTTGCTTGCGGCAACGGGTTCGCGCCCCGCGTTTTCCCAAGGCAAGCCCGAAAAGGCCAAGGTGGCGATCGCGGTTGCCTCGAGGGCTGCGCTGGAAAGTTTGCCGCTGGCCATTGCCGATCGTCTGGGCTACTTCACAGCCGAAGGGCTGGAGGTGGAAATACACGATTTGGGCGGCGCTGCACGCGCGCTTCAGGCGGTGCTTGACGGTACGGATGACGTTGTAGGCGGCGCTTTCGAGCAAACCATCCACTTGCAAAGCATGAATCAGTTTTTCCTGGCATTTGTGTTGTTGGGTCGCGCGCCCCAGGTTGCGGTTGGGGTCTGCACCAAGACCATGTCCACCTACAAGACCGTTGCCGATCTCAGGGGTCGCAGGATTGGCGTCGCCATGGCGGGTTCCAGCGCCAGCACCGTGGCTCGCGGGGTTCTGACGCGTGGCGGCGTCATGCCCCAGGACGTCAATTTTGTCGATCTGGCGTCGGTCGGCTCGGCCATGGCCGCGGTCCGTTCAGGGCAGCTCGACGCGATCAGTTGTACCGAGCCGCTCATGACCATGCTGGAGCACCGGGCCGATGTACGCATCATCGCCGACACACGTTCCCTAAGCGGTGCGCAGGAGCTGTTTGGCGGCCCCATGCCCTCGGCCTGTCTTTATGCGCCGGGGGACTACGTACAGAAGAATCCACGCACCGTTCAGGCGCTTGCCAATGCGGTGGTGCATGCGCTCAAGTGGCTGCAAACCGCGGGTCCGAGCGACCTTATCAAGGAGGTGCCGGAAGCCTACTTGTTTGGCGACCGCAGTCTTTATCTGGCCTCGTTCAACAAAGTACGCGAAGCCATCGCCGTGGATGGATTGATTACCGACGAAGGCGCGAAAACCGCATTGCGCGCAATGGGCCGGCTTGACCCGTCTGTCAAAGTCGACAAAATCGACCTGGCCCGGACTTTTACCAACGAGTTTTCAAGAAAGGCCAAGGACAAATTCCGCGCTTGAAAGCTGATAACGCTTCATGAGCGCAACGTGAATTAACGCCGCGCCAGCTGGACCGGTTTAGCCTTCGCGCGTCTGGGAGACTTGGCGGTGTTGGCCGCGGTTCTGGTAGGCGCCGACATCTTCCGTAGTGCGGGCGGGAGGTAGACGATTAATGGTTGGCCGGCTCTGAATACGGCGGAGACACGCACCCCGTTCCAGTCCGCTACGCTGCTGGGGGTCGCTTTGTAACGCCGCGCAACGGTCGCCACCGTTTCATTTTTTCGGGCCCGGACAGTCGTGCGTGCCAGCAGGGGCTGCGGACTCAAGGACAACTGGCCGTTTTCCGCCACATGTTCGGCTACGTCTTCATTCAACGTAGCCGAACGCGGGACCAGCAGCGTGGAGCCGGCCTGGATCACCACGCCGGCCGGTATGCGGTTGATTTCCCGCAGCGCGGGCTCACTCATGCCAACCCGTTTGGCGGCATCGGAAGGGTTCAACGTGGATGGTGCCTGCCACGCAGTCCAGCTAGCCAGTTGACCACCCGCGTAAGCGTGCAGATTGGCCTCGAACACCGCGGCGTTGTCCCAGGGCAGCAGGATCTGCGGCGTGCCGGCCGCCAGAATCACGGGACGGTTGGCCGAAGGGTTAAGTGCCTTGAAGTCATCCAGCTGGACCTGCGCCAATTTGGCCGCCAGCGCCACATCGATGTCGCGTGTTATCGACACGGTCTGGAAGTAGGGGTGGTTCTCGATAATCGGCAGCAACGCGATGAAATTGCGCGGTGCCGCGATGATGTTCTTCATCGCCTGTAATTTCGGGACGTAAAGCCGGGTTTCCGCCGGCATGTTCAGGTCCAGATAACCGGTGCCCAGACCGGCACGCTGGTTCTTGTCGATGGCGCGTTGCACGCTACCTTCGCCCCAGTTGTAGGCGGCCAGCGCCAGATGCCAGTCCCCGAACATGCCATGCAGCTTTTCCAGGTAGTCCAGTGCGGCTCGGGTGGATGCCAGCACGTCGCGGCGATCATCGCGAAACGCGTTTTGTTTTAGCTCAAAGTATTTTCCGGTAGACGGCATGAACTGCCACATGCCAGCGGCCTTGGCGCTTGACACTGCTTGTGGATTGAACGCGCTTTCGATAAACGGCAACAGGGCCAGTTCAGTCGGCATGTTGCGTCGTTCCAATTCCTCAACGATGTGAAACAGGTACTTGCTCGAACGCTCGGTCATGCGCAGGATGTAGTCGGGTCGGCTGGAGTACCACTGCTCGCGGTCACGCACGAGATCGTTGTTGAGGTCCGGCATGCCGAAGCCGCGTCGGATACGTTCCCACAAATCGGCTGGGGGTGTCAACAAGGCTACCGCCAGCGACTCGGCCTGATAAGCGGCCAGCGGCTCGAGCGCTCCGCCGGGGAGCAGCGGCACCTGGCTCGAAGCGATTGCGGTACGCGCCAACGCAGTGCCGGCGTTCGTCGCCTTCCCCGCAGCGGAAGTTGGATTGAGAGAAGTGGCGCCGGCATCGGAATGCGGCTGGGTGGTGGCGGCGCAACCGCCAAGGCAGACCAGGGCGGCGGCGCAAGCAGCGCGGAAATGACCCATGCGCGCTTTCCTTATGGGGGTGGCTAGAATCTTCAAGTTCATGAGCGGACAAATTATAAGTTTGCAAGAATGGTTTCAATCACCCCATGGCCGTTACCTGCTGGACTGGGAGCGCGCCCAGCTGGATCGCGTCGTGGTGGACATTTTTGGTTTTCACGCGTTACAGCTTGGGATGCCGGCGCTCGACGCGCTGCAGGCCAATCGCATGCCGCACCGATGGCTGGCCTCCAGCACGGGCATCGGCAGCGGCGACAAACCGGACCGTCCAAAAGACCCGCTGCACGGTACCACAGCCTCGCCACCCGGTCAACGCGCCCCGGCTCCGTTATACCCGGTGCAACTGGTGTGCGACTTCGCGGCTCTGCCGTTCCCGGCCAACAGCCTGGATCTGGTCGTTTTGCCGCACACGCTGGAACTCGATGCCGACCCGCACACCACTTTGCGTGAGGTCGAGCGGGTGCTGGTGCCTGAAGGGCGTGTGGTGATTTGTGGTGTTAACCCGGCCAGCCTCTGGGGCTTGCGCCAGCGTCGCGCTCACCTGTATCGGCGTTTGGGGTTCGGCGAGCTATTCCTGCCCAAGCAAGGGGAATTCATCGGTTATTGGCGCCTGCGCGACTGGTTGCGGTTGCTGGGTTTCGAAGTTGAGTCCGGACTTTTTGGTTGTTACCGGCCAGCGGTGGTGAGCGAGCAATGGCTGGAACGCTACCAGTGGATGGACCGCGCCGGCGCCCGCTGGTGGCCGATTTTCGGAGCGGTTTATTTTTTGGTGGCGGTGAAACGCGTCCGTGGCCTGCGCTTGATCGGGCCGCCCTGGAAAGCCGCGCCGGCAAGGGCCAATGCGCCCGTACCGGCGACCAACCGCTCGCATCGAACCGATTCCGGAGACAAGCATTGAACCATGTGCGGATTTACACCGATGGTGCGTGCAAGGGCAATCCGGGGCCGGGCGGATGGGGCGCGGTCCTGTTCTCCAACGACACGGAGAAGGAACTCTTTGGCGGCGAACTGGGCAGCACCAATAACCGCATGGAACTCACAGCCGTGATCGAGGCGCTTGCCGCGCTGAAACGACCATGTCGGGTCACGCTGTATCTGGACAGTGAATACGTGCGTAAAGGCATCACCGAATGGATCGCCGGGTGGAAAGCCCGGGGCTGGCGCACGGCAGCCAAACAACCGGTCAAAAACGTGGACTTGTGGCAACGGCTCGATAACCTGGTCGCCACGTCGGGACACGTCATCGAATGGCGCTGGGTCAGGGGCCATTCCGGCGACATCGGAAACGAACGCGCGGACATGCTCGCCAATCGTGGCGTGGAAATTGCGCGCAAGGTTTGAATGCGTGCGGATGATGGGCAGATGTCAATCCGCCCGACACCCAAACCGTTGCCGGATCGGCGTCGGTTACATTGTCGGGTTGGCCGACCGGCATCCGCAAATATCAAGAGTACAGAGTAGACACATGCAATGGCTTCAAAAGTAATTTACGCGGTTGTGGCGGCAGGCGGTATCGCCATCGCATCCGGCGCCGCCTGGTGGTACCAATCCCAACCCAGGGGGCCGCGGGAAATTACCGCGGCGGGACCCGCTGCGGCCGGCGGCGCGGCGCTGGCGCCAACCGCTGCGGGATCGGCTCCGCGCGCGGCCGGCGTCGAGGTTGCGAAAGTAGAACGTACGACGCTGCAGGACGATGCCGAGTCGGTCGGGTCCTTGCGGTCGCGCCAAAGCGTGATGTTGCGTCCCGAAGTGGCTGGTCGTGTCAAGTCGTTGGGGTTCGCGGACGGCGCCACGGTGCGCCGGGGCCAGGTGCTGGTCCAGCTGGACGACACCCTGCAAAAAGCCGAAATCAAACAGGCCAAGGCACAAGTTTCCATTGCGCAGGCCAATTTCAAACGCAACCAGGATCTGGTGGCGCAGAGTTTTGTGGCGCAGCGGGTGCTGGAGGAAAGTTCCGCCAACCTGCAAGTCGCGGAGGCCCAGCTGGCACTGGCTTGTGCGCGCCTCTCGCGGATGGCGATCACGGCTCCCTTCGACGCTACGGTGGGTATCCGCAACGTCAACCTGGGCGATTTCGTCAAGGACGGCGCGGACCTGATCAATCTCG
>JANYBQ010000380.1 GCA_025360705.1 Betaproteobacteria bacterium
GCGGCATTCGCGCTGGGCGCGCAGGGCGCATGGCTGGGCACCGCGTGGCTGACCAGCCGCGAACACGCCTTCAACGAAATCCTGCTGCGACAGGTGCTGGCGGCCAAGGGTGAGGACACAGTTATTTCGAAGGCCCACAGCGGCAAACCGGCGCGGCTCCTGCGCTCCGGCTGGACCGATGAATGGGACGCGCCGTCCGCACCCAAGCCCCTGCCGATGCCCTTGCACCAGGTGTTGACCGGCGATCTGCTGGCCGGCGTTGAAGAACACGGCATCGAGGCGCTTTCCTATACCGGCGCCGGGCAAGGCGTGGGCTGGTTCAATGAGCTAAAAACGGTGGCCGAGATTGTCGAGCGGCTGGTGTCCGAGACGCGCAGCTCCCTGGACCTGATGAGCCACCGGCTCAGTGGCGCCTAGTACGTTCCCCGGAACATCACGATGGATTTCTCTGAATCATCCAGAACGCGCGAGATGCGCGAACGCCTGGCCACTTTCTTCGAGGCGCAGGTTCTGCCGCGCCATCGCGAATGGCATGAGGCCGTGGTGGTCCAGCGCAAGCCGGCGCCCTTCATGGCCGAACTGCGGGATGCAGCACGTGCGCAAGGCCTGTGGAACCTTGCCCTGCCCGAACTCGGAGCTGACGACCCCGGCACGCGTCTGTCGAACCTGGAGTTCTCGGGACTGTGCGAGACCATGGGCCGCCTGCCCTGGGGATCGGAAGTGTTCAACTGCCAGGCGCCGGATGTACCCAACATGGCCTTGTTGCAGCAGGTTGCAAACGCGCGGCAGAAAGAGCGCTGGCTGCGTCCGATGCTGGAGGGCCGGATCAAGTCGGCGTTTGCCTTGACCGAGCCCGACCAGGCTTCGTCGGACGCCACCAATATCGACACCCGCATCGTGCGTCGCGGCGACCGCTACATCGTCAACGGACGCAAGTGGTTTATCACCGGCGCCGCGCATCCGGACTGCAAGTTCGTAATCGTGGTTGGCCGCAGCAACCCCGAGGCCGAACGCACGCGCCAGCATTCAAGCCTGATCGTGCCGATGGACACGCCCGGCCTGCGCGTTGTGCGGCCGCAGCGTTTCATGGGCTGGGAAGACCATGTAGCACCGATCGGGGAACTGGAGTTTGTCGACGTCGCGGTACCGGTGGAGAACCGGCTCGGAGACGAAGGCGCGGGTTTCAGCGGCTCGCAGACGCGGCTCGGACCGGCACGCGTGCACCATTGCATGCGGCAGATCGGCCTGGCCGAAGTGCTGGTGCAACTGATGGTGGAGCGCGCCAAAGAGCGGCGCACCTTCGGGCGCGCCATCAGCGACTACGACAGCGTGCAGCACGCCATTGCGAATTCCCGCGTGGATATCGAACTGGCGCGCAACATGGTGCAGCGCACCGCCTGGCTGATCGACCAGCAGGGGCATCGCGGTTCCTGGCGCGACGTGTCGATCTGCAAGATCGCGGTACCGCGCATGTTGCAACAAGTCGCTGACCGCGCCACGCAGTTATTCGGCGCCATGGGCGGCAGCGACCAGTTGCTCATCCACCATGCCTACGCCTATGCACGCGGACTGCGTATCGGAGACGGTCCCGATGAGGTTCATCTGCGGCAGATCTTCCGTACCGAACAGGCGCCCGCGTGGTCGATTGCCGAGTCTCCCTACGTAGTGCCGGACCTGATTTCCTAGGCCGGCGAAACCCTGGTTCATACTGACCGTCCCTTCCCGCAACCGCCCTCTTCCATGCCTGAATTCGACTCCCGTATCAACCCGCAAAGCGAGGTTTTCGCCGCCAACCGCGAGCACATGTTGCACATGCTGGCGCAGGTGCGTGCGCTGGAACAACGCACACGCGACCGCTCGGCGCAGTCCAGACCGCTGTTCGACAAACGCGCGCAATTGCTGCCGCGCGACCGCATCGCGCTGCTGCTCGATCCGGGCAGTGCCTGGCTCGAACTTTCGGCACTCGCGGGTTATGGGCTCGACCATCCCGACCCAGCCAGATGCATCGCGGGCGCCGGGGTCATCACCGGCATCGGCATGGTCGGCGGCACGCGCTGCATGGTGGTGGCGTCCGACGCCGGTATCGAGGCCGGATCGATCCGCGCCATGGGGCGCGAAAAAATACTGCGCGCACAACACATCGCGCAGGAAAACAAGCTGCCGTTCGTGTTCCTCGTAGAAAGCGCCGGGGCGAACCTGCTGCAGTACAAGGTCGATGGATTCGTACTCGGCGGCGCCATCTTCCGCAACCTCGCGCGCCTGTCCGCCGCCGGCTTGCCGGTGGTGACCATCGTGCATGGTTCTTCCACCGCCGGCGGCGCGTATATGCCAGGCCTGTCGGACTACGTGATCATGGTGCGCGGCCGCGCGCGCGCCTTCCTCGCCGGGCCGCCGCTGCTCAAAGCGGCCACCGGCGAAATCGCGACCGAGGAAGAACTCGGCGGGGCCGAGATGCACACCAGCGTGTCGGGCCTGGGGGAATACATGGCCGAGGACGACGCCGACGCCGTAGGCCTGGCACGTGAGGTAGTGCAACGCCTGCAATGGGGGCGGCACCTTGCGCCCCCGGCTCTGGCGCAGCGCCAGGGCGGCCTTGCGCCGCGGCTGGATGCGGAACACATGCTGGGCATCATGTCGCACGACGGGCGCCAGCCGGCCGACATGCGCGAGGTCATCGCGCGTATCGTCGACGACTCGGACTTGCTGGAGTTCAAGGCCTTGTACGGCCCGGCCACGGTGACCGGCCATGCGACGATCCAGGGCCACCCCGTCGGCCTCATCACCAACAACGGCCCGCTCGATCCGGACGGCGCCAACAAGGCCACGCATTTCATCCAGGCCTGCTGCCAGAGCGGCACGCCGCTGGTGTATTTGCAGAACACCACCGGGTACATGGTGGGCAAGGCCTACGAGCGCGCCGGCATGATCAAACACGGCTCCAAGATGATCCAGGCGGTGTCCAACGCCAGCGTGCCGCAATTCACCATCATGTGCGGCTCGTCCTTCGGCGCGGGCAACTATGGCATGTGCGGACGCGCCTACGAACCGCGCTTTCTATTCTCGTGGCCGAACGCGCGCACGGCGGTGATGGGCGGCGAACAGGCCGCCACCACCATGCGCATCGTGGCCGAGGCCGGTGCCAAACGCAAAGGGCTGGTGTTGGACGAGGCCGCGATGGCGGCGCAGGAAAAAAAGATCCTGGATACCTTCGAGCGCCAGCAAGGCGCCATCGCCACCTCGGGCCTGATGCTCGACGACGGCGTGATCGACCCACGCGATACGCGCGCGGTATTAAGCCTTTGCCTGACTTTGTCCGACGAGGCAGCGCGAAGAACGGTGCGCACTATGCAGTTTGGGGTGGCACGGCCATGAGCCGCCGGACCGCTCCCAAGGCAAATACCGCGGTGCGTAGCCCGGAGGTTTTTCCGTGAAACGTTTTTCCAGCCTGCTCATCGCCAATCGCGGCGAGATCGCGGTACGTATCGCGCGTACGGCGCGGTGCATGGGGTACCGCGTTATCGCCGTGTATTCGGATGCCGATATCGGCGCGGTGCATACCCGCGGCGCCGACCAGGCGGTGCGCATCGGCGCCGCCGCGCCGCGCGACTCGTACCTCAACATCGCGGCCATCATCGCTGCCGCGCGCAGCAACGGCGCCGGCGCGGTGCATCCCGGCTACGGTTTCCTGGCCGAGAACGCGGACTTCGCGCAAGCCGTGATGGACGCCGGCCTGGTCTGGGTCGGACCGCCCGCGGCCGCCATGCGCGCGATGGGCCACAAGGCGCAGGCCAAGCGCCTGATGCAGCAGGCCGGTGTTGCCTGCGTGCCGGGTTACGACGGGGAATCGCAGGACGACGCCACGCTGCGCGCCGAGGCCACCAGCGTCGGTTATCCCCTCATGATCAAAGCCACTTCGGGCGGCGGGGGACGCGGCATGCGCCTGGTCGAGTCGGCCGCGTACTTCGACGCCGCCCTGACCAGCGCACGGTCGGAAGCGCAGGCCGCTTTTGGCGACTCGACCGTGTTGCTGGAACGCGCCGTAATGCGGCCGCGCCATGTGGAAGTGCAGGTGTTTGCCGACGAACATGGCAACGTGGTGCATCTGGGCGAGCGCGACTGCTCGGTGCAGCGCCGGCACCAGAAGGTTATCGAAGAAGCGCCCTCGCCGGCGTTGGCCGGCACGCAGGGCCAGGCCTTGCGCCGGCGCATGGGTGCAATGGCAGTGGCCGCCGCCCGCGCCATCGACTACCGCGGCGCCGGCACCATCGAGTGCCTGCTGGACGCGCGAGGCGAGTTCTTTTTCATGGAGATGAACACACGGCTGCAGGTCGAACATCCGGTAACCGAAGCGCTCACGGGTTATGACTTGGTGGAATGGCAGCTGCGCGTGGCGCAGGGCGAAGAGCTGCCCGAAACTTCGCAAGAAAAAATCTTGAGCCGCTTCGAGGCCGGCGGCCACGCCATCGAGGTGCGCCTGTGCGCCGAAGATCCGGCTCAAAATTTCCTGCCGCAAAGCGGTCGTCTGCTGGCTTGGCGGCCAGGGACAACCGTGCGCGTGGACCATGCACTTGAGTCGGCCTGCGAGGTCCCGCCGTATTACGACTCGATGATCGCCAAGTTCGTCGCCCACGCGGCGGACCGCGACGCTGCCTGCCGAGAACTTGCCGAGGCGCTGTGCGCGGCCGTGGTGCTGGGGGTGCGCACCAACCAGGCTTTCCTCATAGCCTGCCTGGAGCATCCCGGCTTCACGGACGGCAGCGCCTCGACCGCGTTTATCGGCGTGCATGGCGATGCCTTGCTGGCGGCATCACCGGCGTTGTCCGTACCCTTGGCAGCGCTGATGGTGTACGCCACACGTGCTTCGCGACTGGGCCACGACCCTACCCGGGTGACGCTCGCATTGCCATGGGCCATGCCGATGCGTTTTGCCATCGACGGCTCATCGGCCACGGTACAACTGCAGGCGCTGGGCGGCGGTCTTTACCGCATCGCATGCGGCGAACTGTCCGAAGACTTGACATTGTTGGAATGCAGCTCTGAGCGTGCCACCATCACATCCCGGACCGGGCGCCAGCGCATTGCCTTTGCCGTGAACCGGAACCGTCTGCTCGTCAGCCTGGCAGGCCGGCAAACCATCATCGAGGACCACTCACTGGTAGCCGCCGCCAGCGGCGCCGCGGCCAACACCGGCCTTGTGCGTGCGCCCATGGCCGGGCGAGTGATCGCACTGCATGTGAGCGAAGGCCAGGCCATCGACAAGGGCACACCACTGCTGGTGCTGGAGGCCATGAAGATGGAGCAC
>JANYBQ010000395.1 GCA_025360705.1 Betaproteobacteria bacterium
GTAGCTTGAGCGGCGGCCAGCGCCAACGCATTGCCATTGCGCGCGCGCTGTTTACCAACCCGCGCATCCTGATACTGGACGAGGCCACCAGTGCATTGGATTACGAAAGCGAGGCCATCATCCAGCGCAATATGACGCACATCTGCAAAGGCCGCACGGTGCTGATCATCGCGCACCGCTTGAGTTCGGTACGTCACGCCAACCGCATCGTTGTGGTGGACAGGGGGAAGATCGTGGAAACCGGTTCGCATGCGTTTCTGGTGAAGCAGCAACAAGGTCTGTACGCCCATCTGTGGCGTATGCAGGATGGCGGCGAACCCACTGAGGCAACGCCAAAACTAAATCCAGAACCGTCGGGAGTTGTCTGATGAGCGCGATCTCCATGCCTTCCGCCGGGGCTGGCATCCCAGTTCGGGTCAAGCCCGTCGACGTTGGTCAAAAAGGGCTTGCCGAAGCCACGGCGCGTCGGACCCCCTTCATTGAGCTGCTGTCCCGCTATAAGGCCGTCTTCCAGGCTGCGTGGCAGCACCGCGCCGAACTGGCTGGTCCTAGCCGCGTGGCTGACGAGGTGGCCTTTTTGCCCGCAGCCTTGAGCCTGCAGGACACGCCCGTGCACCCTGCGCCCCGACGTCTGGCCTGGGGCCTGATTGCCCTGTTTGTTATTGCGCTGGTGTGGTCGTACTTTGGCCAGGTAGATGTGGTGTCCGTAGCGCCGGGCCGCATCATCGTGAGCGACCGCACCAAGGTTATCCAGCCGCTGGAGACCAGCGTGGTAAAAGCCGTGCTGGTCAAGGACGGGGACCGCGTGCAAGCCGGTCAGGTGTTGGTAGAACTCGACGCGACCATGGCCACCGCGGACAAGGCCAATGTGCAGGAACAACTGGCCAGTGTTATCAGCGAAGAGCAGCGTACGGGCGCGCTGCTGAAAGCCCTTGCTTCCGGCACAAACCCCTCCGTTCGCCATGAACTTTTCGAAGGACCAGCGCGAGCACAACTCGAGTCCGAATGGCAAGACATACTGGCCAAGCTTTCCAAATTCGATGCTGAACTGGCACGCCGGCAAGCCGAGCGGGTCACGGTCGACCACACCATCGCCAAGCTGGAGGCCACCGTCCCGCTGGCCCAAACCCGCGAGGCCGACTACAAAAAGCTGGTGGCCCAGGGCTACGTTTCTGGCCACGCCACCCAAGATAAAACCCGCGAACGCATTGAACTGGAGCGCGACTTGTCCACCCAACGCGCCAGGCTGGTCGAAGCCCAATCTGCATTGAAAGAAACGCAACAGGCCAAGGTCGCCTATCGCGCTGAAACCATGCGCCTGCTGGGCGATCGCAACGCCCAGGCCTCCACCAAACGCCACCAGCTCGATACCGACAGCAACAAGGCTGCCCAACGTGAGCGCCTCACGCGCCTTACCGCGCCGGTGTCCGGTGTGATCCAGCAACTCGCCATCCACACGACCGGCGGTGTGGTAACCGAAGCCCAGCCCTTGATGATCGTGGTGCCCGATTCCGCGCAGGTAACCGCGGAGGTAAGTATTGCCAATATGGACATCGGTTTTGTAAACGCGGGGCAGATGGCCGAGGTGAAGCTGGAGACCTTTCCCTACACCAAATACGGCACGGTATTGGCCGTAGTCAACATCGTGTCGGCGGACGCGGTGACGGACGAGAAGAAGGGCTCCTATTACCCAGCCACTTTGACCCTGAGCCAGAAGCACATGATGATTGACGGCAGACGCATACGCCTGAGCCCGGGCATGAACATCACCGCCGAGATCAAGACCGGGCAGCGAAGGGTGATCGAGTATTTGCTGAGCCCGGTGCAGCGGGCGGGTAGTGAGAGTTTGAGGGAACGATAGGAAACAACATGCAAATCAAAGTTGACACGACGCCGCAAAAACGCGACTACAAATGGGATAGCCCCCAAAGGGCAGGCAACTCAATGCGCCGCATGATCGCCATCGAGCTTTTGGCTGCCTCGTTGTTCATCCTAGCCGGTTGCGAGCGCTGGGCACTGGATCGGCAAATGGAGGAGCTTTGCAAGAAAGATGGCGGCGTGAAGGTCTATGAGACGGTGAAGTTGCCGGCCAGTGAGTTCAGCAATACGGGACAACCATTGACCCGATATATACCGCTTGCCAAATCCGATGCTGACTATCTTGGTCCGGACTATCGATACGTTCGAAAGCGGGACATTCTCGTGGGTCAGCAAGCCAATGCAGAGAAAGGCGAAGGCCAGCTGACACGTTGGCACCATGCAATCTATCGGCGGTCAGACGGGCGCCTGCTTGGAGAATCCGTGTCCTATGCCCGTGCTGGCGGGGATGG
>JANYBQ010000606.1 GCA_025360705.1 Betaproteobacteria bacterium
AGCAATCCCGCAACTACTACAACAAGAGCGGAGTCTGGCAAGCGCAAAGGCTCAGGGCATTTCAGGTGAGACCTTGAACCACTTTACGGCGCCACCCTTGGTCTGCAGCACCAGAAAGTTCAATCCCGCGCGGCTATGGTGTTCACCGCGTTTGGGCACGTGCCCCATGTCATGCGCGATCAGGCCGCCGATCGTGTCGAACTCCTGGTCCAGGTCCGAGGCAACCTGCTTGACGCCAAAAGCATCCTCGACCCGCTCGATGGGCGTGACACCGCTGACGCGGTAGGTACGGTCGGCCAGGGCGAAGATGTCGCCTTCGTCGGCCGCGATATCGAACTCGTCTTCGATCTCGCCCACGATCTGCTCAAGCACATCCTCAATCGTGATCAACCCGGCCACACGACCGAACTCGTCGATCACGATGGCCAGGTGATTGCGGTTGCCGCGGAACTCGCGCAGGAGATCGTTCAAACCCTTGCTCTCCGGCACAAAAACCGCGGGGCGCAACAGTGCCCGGATTTTGAACTCCGGCGCGCTTTGCAACTTCAGCAAATCCTTGGCCAGCAAGATGCCGATGATGTTGTCACGCTCGCCGTCGTAGACCGGGAAACGCGAATGCGCGGTACTGATCACCGTTTGCAGCAACTCGTCAGGCACCGCGGCGATGTTGACAAGATCCATGCGCGTCGCCGGCACCATGACGTCACCCGCTGACATTTCCGCCATGCGGATAACGCCTTCCAGCATGTACCGCGATTCGGCGCCGATGATGTTGTTGTCTTCCGCATCGGCCAGGGTTTCGATCAGTTCCGCTGTCGAGTCGGGTCCGGGATGTATGAACTCCGCGAGTTTTTGCAGGAATGTGCGCTTGTCGTCCTTGTCGGCCAGGCGCGCGGGTTGGGTGTCAGACACAGGCAGAGTGGGCGAAGCTCACGGTTGTTGGAGAACCGTAAGGATAGCGGATTGCGGTGCCGGCGGTAATTACGCCGTTACCTGGGCAGCAGGGAAATTCGCGGTTTATCGCCGGGAACTGTCATCGGCGCAGCGGGCCTTCTGAAGCGCCGCCAGAATGTTGCGAAACTGCTGGGCTTGGGCCTTCATGCGGTAGTCCACCTGGGCCATCTGCTCGTGGACGATCTCCGTGATTTGCGAATCCAGCGTAGCGGCGGGCAATATCAGATGGGCCTCGGCCTCCGCGCCGTCTCGCTGCACGATGGCGCCCGCGCGTTTGGCAATTTTCAGCATGGCGGTGTTTTCACTCAAGGCGTGAATGAACATCTGGGTTATCCCGTCGTTGCGCGCGTGCATGGCTGCACGCTCAAACAGCCGGGCGCCAAAGCCGCGCCCGCGCGCGCTCTTTAGCACGGACACGCCAAACTCGGCGCAAGAGTCGTATGTCTTTTCCGCCGGATACGCCAGATGCGCCATCGCGATCAGCTCCAGCTTGCGGTTGTAAATGCCGAATATCTCGTCGCGTTCAAAATCCAGACCATCGGTGTAACGCCGGATGTGCTCATCGCTCGCGGCATAGCCGAATCTAAGATATCTGTCACGCGGCTCAAGGCGTATCAAATGGGCCGCGATACGATCCCGATGGTTAGCTCCAAGGGAGCGAATTGGCACCATCACGGGAATGCGGGGTGCGCCACCGGCACGGGGCCCATCCATTGCGCTGGACGGCGGAGTTTGCATTGTTTGTCGCGCCTCCACCAAAGGCGTCGCGCGCAAGTCCTTTAATTCATTCATCGCTTCAATATACGGGTTTTCCCTAGTTTTACCAACCAGAATAGTCCGGATGGGCAAACTGAAATAGAGCCGGCAACCCATTACCGGGCTGGAACGGAAGAAGTGGCGTCGCAAATCTGCACAGCGCTATAAGTGGAAACTCCGGGCTTCGGCCAGGCGCATGACATACGTGTGGCCGACGGCCACAAGTGGCTGCATACACCTTGCAACTGCGGTTACATCATTGTGCGCTTTGCCGATGCGCACCGGCGCGCCAGGAGCATCAACGCCAGTTATCTGCCGGTAGCAGTGGCGCGGCCGCTGCGTGATGCGGCTGCCGGTGATTGGCGGCGAAACGACCGAAGCAGATGCACTGCACGCGGCCAACCTGATCGTGTCGGCGTGGCGCTCGGTCAGGGACGGCGCCGAATAACGTTAATAGGGTCCGGAATTATCTGGTCGGAGCCTGCGAAGCGCGCCCAATTTTGGTTCCCTGATCGGCCAGTTTGGGAGCGGCGCGCCACTGCTCGTCGCGCCGATCGGCACTTGTCGCCTCCCGGTCCGACAGCACATCGGTGGTGGTGAAAACAACCACCGCCACCAGGCCCGCGGCAGCCAGCGCCATATGGACCACAAACGATTTGGGAACCCTCCTTGAAGGGGAATCGACGCGAGAGCGGTGGCTCATCGCATTGGCAGAGTCCGCCGCGGCTTCGGAAACAAAAGATTCCTGCCGCGTAACCCGTATATTGCCTTCCCAATGGCAGGAAAAAAAGTGGCAGCGAAACCGCTGGACCGGAACGAACAGGCTCATGATGCGTTCGATGGAGCGGCGCGGAATCCGGAACAAGTCGCCCCGGCATGTCGGACATGCGTGTTTACGCAGACTCGAATACCGGCTTGACTGCTCTACCTGCGACTTTGTCGTCATGGCGTAATCCTCCCTGTATCACCCGGCGCTTGACAGCGCGACAGCAATTGATGGGTAAGGTACAACCTCCATTTCCCGGCGTCGGTGCGATATCCAACATAGCGCCGAAGCCGATCCACGGCTTGCAGTTGTGTTGCGCCACCTGCGCCACTGCGCCAATGGCGCGGCAGCGGAACCCTCAAGTGCGTGCGGCTGCCTGGTTGCCGATCAGCAGCCAGGCACTGAGCAGTGCCAATCCGGCGGACAACAGCATCACCCAGCGAAAGCCGGCGACAAACGACTGGCCGATCACCAATTTCAACGCGGATGCGACGGGCTCTGCAAGCCCGTCCGGGATGACAATGCCGGCAAGCCTCTGGCGTTGTTTGCAGCGACGCGTTGGCATACATGTAGCACCCGTAACGCTCGCAAAATCCGCAGAAGTTGCACGGGCTCAATTGCGCGCCGTGCGGGTTGGTGTAAGCGCGCGAGGCGTTCGCCGCGGCCTGAGGAAATGGGTGGTAACCCAATTCACGCGTGGCTTTTTCGAACAACAAGGCGCCGTTGGTCGACTGCAGCGGTGGCAATGGATATTCGTCGGAACGTGGCCCCTCGAAAGGGTTGCCACCGGGTTGCACCTAGCCACGCAGATTGCCCGCCTTGCCGGATACGCCGCAGACTTTTTCGAAATGGTCGAAATGCGTTTCCAATTCGTCATAACTGACGCCGAAGTCCTGGATCGTCATGTCGGCTGGAATGAAGCGCTTGCCGTAACGTTCTTCATAGTGGCTGCGAATGCGCAGGTCCTCCGGCAGGGCGCGCCATTGCTGGCCGTTCCAGTGCACGCCCGCACCACCCACGCCTTCACCGGGCAGGAAGGAGCCCAACTGCCGATACGGCACCGCCACTTCGGCCGGCGAGTGGCGTACTGTCACGGTTTCTTTCGCGAGGTTCTGGAACAGCTTGCCGCGCCGCCGATTACATGCTGGTGGCGGTTGCCACTGGTCTAATCGCCGAGGTGCTGCTGAACCAGTAAGCCCACCCCGCGAGCCGGCAGGCGCCGATTCGTTTATTGCTCTTCTTCGGCCGACGGTTCAGCGCCGTTTTCGTCCTGCTTGTCCTTGAGACGTTTCGCCAGTCGCTGTTCGATCCCCGCGGCTTCGTCGAGGAACCGCGGCACCGGAACCGGTTTGGCAAGCCGCCAGTTCGGTGGGAACATCTGGGCCATATACAGCTGGTTGGACAGTCGTTTGTTCTTTAGCCACTGCGTGCCCCACATCGTGGGCAAGCCCAGCAAAACAACCAGCGTCACACCCAGCGCCAGCCCGCGGCGCGACTGCGGCGCCGCCACCAGCAGGTGCCGGTAGATTCCCACGGCGGCGGCTAGCACCAGCGCCAGATAACCGAAGCGCCCAACGTTTTCCCACGAAAAAGCAAACGCCAATAGCTGGGAGACGAACTCCATCAGGTCCGCGGCTACAAAGGCCAGACTGGCGATGCGCACGTGGCGCCAGAAGTGGGCCTGGCCGCTGAACAGTTTGGTGGCCAACGCCCACAACCCGCTCCACACCACCAGCACCGCCAGTGCGCCGCCGAGCACCATGGGCAGTTCTTGCAGCATGTTTTGCGTTTCGCCGATCTTGAGCCACACCTGGGCCATCATCAGCAACAACACCAGCATCACCGACCCCAGCGACCACAAGGTCGCGCGCCACAGCAGGCGCGGCAGCGGTTGCTCGAGCGGCACCGGCGTGTCCGCCAGGCGCAAATTCAGATGCAGACGGCCCAGGGTCAGCGTGTGGCCCACCGGCCAGTCGAACACGTCGCCCCGGACATGCTGTTTGTGCCCCGAGGCTACGCCGTTGCTGGTGTCCAGCACCTGCACCGTCACATGACCGGCGGCCGCCGGCGTCAGCCGAAGATGTTGGCCCGACACGTGGACATCGTCGAGCACGAGGTCGGAATTCAGCGCGCGCCCCACCGTCACCGGCCAGCGCGTGACCGGCAGGCGCGTCTGCATATTGCCGTGGCGGTCGGTGACATCGATCAGTCCGAGCAGCCCGGCTGGGCCCTGTCGCACCTGGTCCTCATCCACCTGCGCACCGCCGGACTCCGTCGCCAATGGCGTGGCAAGCCGCGACTCCTCGACGGTGTTCATTGCGGTGCCTCCCACTTGAACCCGTCCAGATACTGCGCTACAAGTTTCAGGCCGTTGGCGAAACTCACGCCTCGAACGTCCATGCGCCCCTGCACACCCTGGGTCGGGCGGTTGAGCGACGCTACCAGCACCGACACGTCGTATAGCCCGACCAGTTTGCGGTAGGCGCTCATACACACCACCGCGCGCATGACCATGCCCTGGCGGTCGATGTAGCGTTCGGAACATTCCGAGGCGGTCATGCTGCGCGTGCCCTGCACCGCGAAGCGCTCATTGCCAAAACTCTGTCCATACAACTGCGAGAACCGCATCGCGCCCAGCTTGGGTCCGTCGTAGGCCTCGTAACGCATCTGGATCAAGCCGGTGGTGATGTCGCCCGCGAACAGGTAACTGTCCATCTGGCAGTCGGTGCGTTCCAGGTCGAAAGCCTTGAAGTCCGCGTCGCGCCCGCTGCCCCAGCAACGTGCCAGCGCGTCGTCGAAAACCGGCACGCTGTACCCGCCGTGCTTTTGCGCCTTGAGCGGCGTGGTGAGAAAGCGCTGCGTCAGTTGCTCCTGGTGCACCAACAGCTGGCGCGTGACTTCGGCGTAGGCCGATTGCGTGAGCGTTTTGGCGTTGGCGCCGCGCGCCAGCAGAGCCTGCGCGAATTCGGCCGGCACCAGAAAACTCAGTTGTTCGCCGTCCTGCCGCTTGGACACATTGATGCCCACGACACGGCCCGCCTCGTCGAGCACGGGGCCGCCGCTCATGCCGGGGTTGATGCTGCCACCGAAGAACATGCGTGGGTAAAAACTGCGCAGCACCAGGCCGTTGTAGGTGCCTTCGGTCACCGCGAATCCGATGTCCTTCGGGTTGCCGAGCGAGTAGATGCGTTCACCGCGCGCCAGCGGAGCGTCGCTGCCGCGAAAGCTCAATGACGAATAGTTTGAAGCCGCGTTCTTGACACGCAGCAGCGCGAGGTCGTGTTGCACGTCGAACGCCAGCAGCTCGACCGGAGCTTCCTTGCCGTCCACCGGGACATACACGCCCCGATAACGCTCGGGCTCCAGCGCAAGCTGGCTGGCCACGTGAAAGTTGGTGATGATGAGCCCGCCCTGCGCCACGAAAAAGCCCGACCCCACGCTGGCCTGGGTGTCGCTGTTGCGCAGCACGGTGCGGATCTGGACCAGCTTGTCGCGCGCGCCTGCGTAGACGCGTTGGGCGTCGTGGGAGATCGGCGCCGGGGCGGCAGCCAGTGCAGGCGCCGGAACTTGCAGCGGGACGGTGGCCGGAGCCGCGTTGGTTTGGGCTGGAGCGCTTTGTGCGCATAACAAGCTCAAGGCGGCGAAGAACGTCGCCAACCAGCGCATTGGATAAGTCATCGGCCGATTCTAAAGACCCGTTGCTTTACCTTGGCGCAGCGGGTTTCTATTCCATTAACGAAAATGGCCAGCCGCGCAACCGGGGCTGGCCCGAAAACGCCGACGAAATGACTGCCAGGGTTTTTAAGCGAGGGTGATCTTGACGTCGATATTGCCGCGCGTGGCGTTGGAGTACGGGCAAACCTGGTGCGCCTTGTCGACGATGCCTTGAGCAACCGCGCGGTCCACCCCCGGCACCTTGACCAGCAACTGCACTTCGATGCCGAAGCCGGCAGGGATCTGGCCGATTCCGACCGTGGCGTCGATCGACGTGTCGGCCGGCAGCGCGACCTTTTGCTGGCCGGCCACGAACTTCATGGCGCCGATAAAACAGGCGCTGTAACCGGCCGCGAACAACTGTTCGGGATTGACGCCGCCGCCCCCACCGCCCATTTCCTTGGGGACCGCCAACTTGAAGTCCAGCAAGCCATCGGACGACCGGGTGGTTCCGTCACGGCCGCCGGTAGATATAGCATGGGCGTTGTAGACAACTTTTTCGACTTTGGTAACCATGGTGCGTCCTTTAGAAAATGCCTCGCGCCGGGCGAAGCGGGTTGAAAATCAAATCGCCAACTGGGCGCGCAAAGCCTGCACCTGCCGGGTCAGCTCGACCAGATCGGATACCGGACTAGCGGTGGCGCGAATCACACAGGCGAAGACTTTGGCGGCGCCGGCCTTGAGTTTGATGCCGGCCGGTGTAAGACTGATATCCACGCGACGTTCGTCCTGCGATGAACGTTTGCGTAGCAGCAATCCGGCCGCCTCCATACGTTTTAGCAGTGGTGTGAGCGTGCCCGAATCCAGGTACAGGCGTTCGCCCAGTCCGGACACCGACATGCTTGCGTGCTCCCACAACAGCAGCATTACCAGGTACTGGGGATATGTCAGCCCGAGCGGCGCCAGCAAAGGCTTGTAGAGCTTGGTCATGGCCAGCGAGGCCGAATACAGCGCGAAACACAGCTGGTTATCCAGCTGCAAGGCAGCAGCCTGGGAAGAGACCGATTTCGGGACCGATTTTGGCGCTAACATGGCGCTATCTTACTACGCAATTAAGTTGTTGGCAATTAAATTTCTGCAAATCAATTTCCGGCAATGCAATCAGCGGCCGGTAAACAGCGCCGGACGCTTTTCCACGAACGACGCCACGCCTTCGGCCGCGTCGGCGCTGTTGGACAGGCGTTGCTGCACCGCCATGAGATCTGCCATCGCCACCAGCGGCCCTTGTTCCCGCCCCTTCTGCACGTTTTGGCGGGTGGCAACCACCGCCAGCGGCGCCTGTGCGCCGATAAGCTGCGCTATCTGAAGGGCGTGCATAAGTTCGTCGCCGGCAGGCACCACTTTCTGCACGAAATTGAGCCGCAAAGCCTCGCTGCTGCCGAACTCGTCACCCGTCAGCAGGTGCAGCATCGCATTGCCCATGCCCGCGCGTTCGGCCATGCGCAGCGTCGCGCCGCCCGTGGCCATGATGCCGCGCTTGACCTCCAGTTGCGAAAAACGGCAGTCGTCGGCCGCCACGACGATATCGGCTGCCAGCATGAGTTCGATGCCCAGCGTGTAGGTGATGCCCTTGACCGCCACCACCATCGGTTTGGTCCGGCGCCGGTAGCTGGGCATGCCCAGGTCCAGCGGATCCACCAGTCCCATGGGTATGGCCTTCTCGCCATTGCGCATCAGGGGCGCGAAAGACGGCAGATCCAGTCCGGCCGTGAAATGCGCCCCCAGCGCGTGCAACACGCCAACGCGTAACGCGGGGTCATCGTCCAGCCGCGTATATGCCTGACCGAGTTCGCGCAGCATCGTGGGCGTAAAGCCGTTGCGCTTGGCGGGCCGGTTGATGGCTATCAGCAGGATGGCTCCCTGCACGCTGCAAGTTATGCTGCCCTCGGGAGGTGCCTCGAAAGGTGCTTCGGGAGATGCCTTGGGTTTGGCGGGAATGCTCATTAAACTGCGCTCCTTGAAAATGGCCGGGTTTGTCGTCTATCTTCGGTGGGCCCGCGGGCGGCGGCACTCCCTTTGATGGCGCAACCCATGCGACAGGCGTCGCGGCAGTATGCCAAAACCATCACTATCCACCCTGAACACCACGGATACGCGCAACATGTTCGACTACATCATCATCGGAGGCGGCTCAGCCGGTTGCGTGCTGGCGGCGCGCCTTAGCGAGGACCCCGACGTCGCAGTCGCATTGCTTGAAGCCGGTCCGCCCGACACCAGCGTGCTGATTCATTGTCCGGCTGGCCTGGCGGTGCTGGCGCGGAACGGGCAGGCCAACTGGAAGTTCCAGACCGTGCCGCAACCGGGCCTCAACGGCAGGCGCGGCTATCAGCCACGCGGCAAGGTTTTGGGCGGTTCGAGTTCGATCAATGCCATGATTTATACGCGCGGACACTGCGCCGACTACGACCATTGGGCGTCCGAGGGCAACGCGGGCTGGGCTTTTGCCGATGTATTGCCGTATTTCAAACGCGCCGAGCATAACGAACGCGGCGCCGACGCATTCCATGGCACCGGCGGTCCGCTGAATGTCAAAGACCTTGCCAGCCCCAACCGCTTCGGTCGGCTATTCGTGCAAGCCGGGAAACAGGCGGGCCTGCGCGAGAACGCCGACTTCAACGGGGCCGATCAGGAAGGCGTGGGCCGGTACCAGGTTACGCACAAAAATGGCGAGCGTTTCAGCGCCGCCAAAGCCTATCTCACGCCGCATCTGGCGCGCCCCAATCTGCGGGTCATGACCGGCACGCACGCCACCCGCATACTGCTGGAGAGAAAACGCGCTGTCGGCGTGGAGTTCCAACACCAGGGCTTGGTCAAACAACTCCGGGCCACGCGTGAAGTGTTGTTGTGCGCCGGCGCGCTCCAGTCGCCGCAGATCCTGATGTTGTCGGGCATCGGTCCGCACGGTCATTTGTTTGAGAACGGCATTGCAACGCAACACGACCTGCCTGGCGTAGGCCTGAATCTGCAGGACCACCCAGACGTGGTGCTGGTGACGCATGCACCCCAGCTGACGGAGTTGTTCGGCATATCCCTTACCGGCGCTGTCAACGTCGTGCGGGGCATCCTGGAGTGGCGCAAACACCGCAGCGGCATATTGACGACCAACTTCGCCGAGGCCGGCGGGTTCATCAAAAGCTCGCCCGATGAAACCACGCCCGATTTGCAGTTGCATTTCGTGATTGGCAAACTGGTAGACCACGGCCGCAAGACGGTGCTGGGCCACGGTTATTCCTGCCACGTCTGCCTGCTGAACCCATTGAGCCGCGGCAGCGTACGGCTGGCCGGCAAGGACCCGCTGGCCGCACCGCTGATCGACCCGAACTTTCTGGGCCAGCGCGAGGATGTTGAACGCCTGGTACGCGGCTTCAAGATCATGCGCAAAGTACTCGCGCAGCCCGCGCTGGCCGGCCATAGCGGCAAGGAATCGCCGGCCTCAGCCGGTGCAAGAAGCGACCTCGCGATCGAGCAATTCATCCGCGATCACGCCGACACCATTTACCACCCGGTAGGTAGCTGCCGCATGGGCAGCGGCCCGCTCGACGTGGTCGACGCGCAACTGCGGGTCCATGGCATGCAGAGGCTGCGCGTCGTGGACGCTTCCATCATGCCGCGCGTGGTCGGCGGCAATACCAACGCCCCGGTGATCATGATCGCCGAGAAGGCCGCCGACATGATCAAGGCCGCCGCGAAACGCGCCTGACAGCGTGCTGAAACGCGTCACGAGAGCGCAAAACTAAATCGAAGTCTTCCGTAAAGCGAACTCTGGACAACTTACAGAAGGCGGTTGGCCTTGTTACCGTGGCCTATTTGAAACGCGGCGGCCGAAAGCGCGCCGTGCAATCGAGCTGAAATCAATCGGCCTTGATGTCGAGGTCGCGAATCAATTTGCTGTATCGCTGCTGATCCTTGCGAATGAGTTCGCGGAATTCCGCTGCCGTGCCCGGCAACGGGTCCCCGCCGGCGGCAAGTATCTTCTGCACGAAGGGGGGGTCGCGCGCGATCTTCAGAACGTCCGCTTCGATCTTGTCCACGATCGCCTGCGGCGTCCCCTTGGGCGCCACCAAGCCGACCCAGGCAGTGGCTTCAAAGCCCGGATAACCCTGTTCGGCGATCGTCGGGATGTCGGGCGCCAGCAGCGACCTTTTAGCGCCGCCCGAGCCGAGAACGGTGAGCTTGCCGGCCTTCGCTTGTGCCACCGACGGCGCTATACCCGCGAACGCGGTGGAGACCTCCCCCGCCAGCACCGCCTGCAGCGCGGGCGCGCCGCCCTTGTAGGGGATGTGATTGAAGTTCAGACCCGCCATGCCCTTGAAATTTTCCATGAACAGATGGTGCGGCCCACCGGCGCCGCCGGACGAATAATCCATCGGTCTGGATGCAGTGGAGCGCGCGCCGGCGACAAAATCCTTCAGCGTTCTGGCGCCGACCTTTTCGGGGTTCGCAACCAGCACCATGGTGGTGCTGGTGACCAACGCTACGGGCACGAAATCCTTGACCGGATCGTAGGACAAGGTCTTGTAAATAAAGGGATTGATGACCATCGGGCCGTCATGCACAAAGTACAGGGTGTATCCGTCCGGCGCTGCCTTGGCGGCAAGGTCGCTTGCCAATATGCCCGCAGCGCCGGGTTTGTTGTCTACCACCACCGGCTGTCCCCAGACCTGCGACAAGGCCTGCGCCAGATACCGGCCCGCCACGTCGGAGTATCCGCCTGGCGGAAACGGTATCAGCAGCCGTACCGGGCGGGCCGGATAACCCGCGGCCGTTTGTGCCCACAAGGAGGTGCCTATCAACAGAGTGCCTGCCGCCACTACCAACGCCCGAGCGGCCTTCCCAATCAGCTTGTTCACCTTGTAGCCTCCTTAAAAGCTTGCGTCCCAACTTGTTTTCTGATAAATTCACAAACAAACATGCCGATTGTAAGTGCATTTGTCAAGGCTTGAGCAGCGGACTCGAAGCCGGCTGTGGCGGCCGGGAACAACCGACTTCCGCCGCGCAGTCGGCCTTGCCAGGTTGGCTCCATCCGCCAGAAACCAGGTTGAAAATCCAGTAATTGCGTCGGTCGACTTTTGCAGCGGGAGTTTTGTCATGAATGAGCAGGTTATTCAATGGGGGCGTTCGTATACCGACGCTTCAATTGCCGCCCTTGTAGGTGATGGCCGCGTGCATTCGCGGGTCTACACCGACCCGGCCATTTTTGAGCTGGAGATGGAACGCATCTTCTCCAGCGCCTGGATCTACGTCGGCCACGAAAGTGAAGTGTCCAAAGCCGGCGACTACCAGATGCGTTCGATAGGCCGCACTCCGGTGCTGATGGTGCGAGGCATCGACCAATCGGTGCGGGTGCTGATCAACCGATGCCGCCATCGCGGCGCGCAGGTGTGCGAAACCGAATCGGGTAACACCAAATTTTTCCAATGCTGGTACCACGGCTGGACTTACGACAGCACCGGTGCGCTGGTGTCGGTTACCGGCAAGGAAGGCTACGGCGATCGCCTCAACATGAAGGAAATGGGCTTGAGCCAGGCGCCCCGGACCGGCTCGTATCGGGGCTTCGTGTTCGCCAGCCTGGCTACCGACGGAGAGTCGCTTGAAACCTTCCTGGGCAATGCGGGGCCGATCATCGACCTTCTCGTGGACGCATCGCCGACCGGCGAAATATACGCCGATGGCGGCGCCAACAAAACCGAATATCTAGGCAACTGGAAGCTTGTCGGCATGGACGGCTACCATCCGCATTTCGTCCATGCCTCGGTTTTTGCCGCAATGCATCGCAATCCCGAGGCCGGTATCGGGGCGACCCATCGCGAAGACCCGTTCGAAGATACGGCCAGGACCCGCACACTCGACTTCGGCCATGGCCACGCGATGCTCGACTTTCGCAAGCACCGCATCAACCACTACGAACCCCATGCGCAGTTTCTCAAGAAAACCAAAGGCGGCGCCGAATACATAGAGGCAATGCACAAGGCCTACGGCGGCGAACGCGCGCGCCTGTTGCTAAGCCTGGGAGGCGACCCGCACCTGGGCATTTTTCCCAATCTGCAACTGATCGGCAATCAGATTCGCATCATCACGCCGCTGGCTTGCGGGCTGACTCAGGTGACCATGACCGCCGTGCGGCTGGGCGGCGTCAGCGACGAGATAAACGCAATGCGCTTGCGCCAGCACGAATCCTTTTATGGCCCGGCCGGTTCCGGCTCTCCCGACGATGCGGAAATTTTCGAGCGTGTGCAGCGCGGTATGGCGGCTGAAGTCAACCCATGGGTCGAAATCTCACGCGGCATGGACCGCGAACAGACCGACGCGGATGGCAATACCGTGGGCTTGATCAGCGATGAAGTTCCGCAGCGAGGAATGATGCGTTACTGGTCCGAACTGATGACCGCGTCGCGCGTTCCGCAACGGAGTCTCGCGTGACGAGCGCCGCCTCCGCCGCTCCTTCGGCATGGGAGCAACTGCGCGAAGTTGAATTGCTGCTGTACCGCGAGGCAGAACTTGCCGATGCCAATTTATACAAGGAATGGTTCGCGTTATGGGCCGGCGAATTGCTCTACTGGGTGCCGTGCAACGCCGACGACATCAACCCGGTGCGCCATATCTCGCTGATTTACGACGACCGGCCAGCACTCGAAGAGCGTCTGTTCCGCCTGGGCACCAAACATGCGCACGCGCAACGACCGCAGTCTAAATTGACACGTCTGGTGTCCAACATCGTGCTGGCCGATTACGACGCAACGCGTGGCGGCGCGGTTACCTCCCGTTTCATGGCCGTTGAGGTACGGCGCGAGCGCCCGACAATCTGGAGCGGACGGTCGCGCCATTTGCTGGTGCGCGAGCAAGGGCAGTTGCGCATCCGGGAAAAACATGTTTTTCTGGTCAACAACGACGCGCCCATGGGCAACATGACTTTCGTGATTTAGCATTTCGATTCCAGGAGACAGCATGAAACTTTCCAACTTGTTGCGGCGCGCCGGCACGGCGTTGCTGGCGCTGGCCTTTGTTGCGCTGGGTCACGCCCAGGACTATCCCAGCCGCCCGATCAAGATCATCGTGCCGTATGCGGCCGGTGGACAGGGCGACAGCTCGATCCGCATCATCGCCAACGCGCTGAGTCAGCAACTGGGCCAGACTTTCGTCGTCGAAAACATTCCGGGGTCGAGTGGGATCGGCGCCATACAAACCGTTATGCGCGCGCCGGCGGACGGCTACACGCTGATGTACAACGACAACGGCCACTGGGGAATCAATCCGGCCCTGTACAAAAAGTTGCCCTACGACACGTTGCGCGACCTGGCGCCGGTCGGCCTGATCGCGCAATCCACGCTGTTCCTGGTCGCCACGGCATCCTTTCCGGCCAACAACCTCAAGGATCTGATCGCGGCGGTCAAGGCCAAACCAGACTTCTATACCTATGCATCGTCCGGCATCGGAAGTCCGCACCATTTGACGATGGAAGAATTCAAGAGCGCGCTGGGACTGAAAATATTGCATGTTCCCTATAAAGGCAGCTCTCAGTCGATACCCGCCCTGGTTAGCGGCGAGGTGTCGATGGCAATTGCGTCGCTGCCGGCT
>JANYBQ010000440.1 GCA_025360705.1 Betaproteobacteria bacterium
TGATCAGGGTGCCCGACTGGGCCTCTGCGTTGATATCGATATCCCACGGGGTAAAGCTGGACAGCACGCGCAACGGTACCTTGTACTTGCCGGCAAATTCGACCGAGCGGATTTGCAGCACCTTGGAGCCCATGGAGGCCATCTCCAGCATTTCTTCAAAACTGATGGTGTGTAGGCGCCGGGCCTCGGGCACTACGCGCGGGTCGGTCGTGTAAACGCCATCCACGTCGGTGTAGATCAGGCACTCATGGGCCTTCATGGCCACCGCCACGGCCACGGCCGAAGTGTCGGAGCCGCCCCGGCCCAGCGTGGTGATGTTGCCGGCCTCGTCCATGCCCTGGAAGCCGGTGACGATGACCACTTTGCCGGTTGCCAGGTCGGCGCGCACGCGCTTGTCGTCGATCGACTCGATCCGTGCCTTGGTATAAGCGCTGTTGGTGCGTATCGGCACCTGCCAGCCGGCATAACTGATCGAGGTCATGCCTTCGGCCTGCAGTGCAATCGCCAACAGGGCCGATGAAGCCTGCTCGCCGGTAGCCGCCAGCATGTCGAGTTCGCGGCTGTAATCGTCCGAAGGTTTATCCGGCGCCAGTTCTCTGGCCAGTGCCAGCAGGCGGTTGGTCTCGCCGCTCATGGCGCTAGGAACCACGACCATCTGGTGCCCCGCGCGCGCCCATTTGGCGACGCGTCTGGCGACGTTGCGGATGCGCTCGGTGGAGCCCATCGACGTGCCGCCGTATTTGTGAACTATCAATGCCATTGGATGAGTCTGAAGTCGGTGCTGGTAGGTCCAGGCCCTTGTTGCATTCGGCGAGATATCAACCCCGGTCTCGCCAGGTTTAACGCAAGCTATGCAAGCCCGGATCACCCGCGGAATTGTACCAAGCCAACAGCGCGCCGCTGCGTTTCACAAAGCCGTCCGCGACCTTGATGTGGATCTTGTGGCCGCCTGTGGTGCAGGCCGCGATCTGGTCGAGCAACTCATCCAGTTGCGCCGCACTTGGTACAACGCCAAAGGTGGCTTTGAGCCAATACCGCAACAGATTCGCCTGGCGCACGCGCGAAACGATTTGAATGCTGGCAATCACCAAACCAGCGTCGGGCGCCTGCGTGGCGCGCAGCATGTCTTCGCACGCCACCTGGTCCAGTATTTGCTGAGCCTGCGCGGCATGTCGGGCGCTGCGCGCAAAGGTCTCGCGAAACTGGGGGAAAGCAGCATCCAGCGCCGGCAACAGGCGCGCGCGTATCCGGTTGCGTGTCAAACCCTCGTCGGTGTTGGTCGGGTCTTCGATATGGCCCACGGCGCGTTGCGCCAGCCAGGCGCGAATGGCGGATGAACGAAGCGCCAGCAAGGGCCGGTAATAAATCAGTCCGTTGCGTTCCCAGCGCGCCGGCATGGCGGCCAGGCCCGGCAGGCCAGCGCCACGACTCAAGGCCAGCAGCATGGTCTCTACCTGATCGTCGGCGTGCTGGGCCACCGCCACACTGCGACAGAGCATGGGGACATGAGGACCACCGATGGCAGCTTGAAGTGCGCCGTACCGTGCATTGCGCGCAGCGTCTTCGGGGCTCTGGCCACTGGCATGGCGCGCGTTCACGCGGCACACAACCAGAGGCACTCTTAAATCGGAACAAAATTTTTCGCAATGCCGTACAAAATCGTCGGCCGCCGCCTGCAGGCCATGGTGCACATGAATTGCCATTACCTGCCCGGGCCACTTCTGCGCACAAGCCAGCAGCAGGGCGGTGGAATCGGCGCCGCCGCTGAAAGCAACTGCCAACGGCAACTCCGGGGAAAACGACGCTACCGCGTCAAGCAGCGAGATGCCGGCTTTATTTGGAGCCGGCTTTCGCATCGGCTTTGGTGTCGGTGTAACGACCGTAACTCTGCAGCCGCTCGTACCGGCGGTCGAGCAACTCCTTGACCTTGAAGTCGCTCAACTGGCGGTAGGCGTCGTTAAGCGCGCGCTTGAGAAATGCCGCCATCTGCTTGTGGTCGCGGTGCGCGCCACCCACCGGCTCGTTGACTATCTTGTCGATCAGGCCCAAGGCCTTCAGGCGGTGTGCCGTAATGCCCAGCGCGTCAGCTGCTTCCTGCGCCCGGTCGGACGTTTTCCAGAGAATCGAGGCACATCCTTCGGGGCTGATAACCGAATAAATCGAATACTGCAACATCAGCACCTGATCGCCCACCGATATGGCCAGGGCGCCACCGGAACCGCCCTCGCCGATGATGGTGGTGATGATGGGTACCTCGAGCTGCGCCATCTCGAAGATATTGCGTCCTATGGCTTCGGACTGCCCGCGTTCCTCGGCGTCGATGCCGGGGTAAGCGCCGGGCGTATCGACAAAGGTGAACACCGGCAGCCTGAATTTTTCGGCTGTCTTCATCAGGCGCAGCGCCTTGCGATAACCCTCGGGTTTGCACATACCGAAATTGCGCAGCGCGCGCTCTTTGGTGTCGCGCCCTTTTTGCTGGCCGATCACCATGCACGGATTGCCGTTGAAACGCGCCAACCCGCCCACGATGCTCAGGTCGTCGGCAAAATGCCGGTCGCCATGCATCTCGACAAAATGCGTGAATATTTCATTCACGTAGTCCAGAGTGTAAGGCCGCTCGGCGTGGCGCGCGATCTTGGTGATCTGCCACGGCGTAAGGTCGCTGTAGATGTCCTTGGTGAGCTGCTGGCTCTTCTTGCTGAGCTGGTCGATCTCGGTCGAGATATCCACCGCCGACTCGTTTTGCACGTAGCGCAACTCGTCGATCTTGGACTCCAGATCGGCGATCGGTTGTTCGAAATCGAGAAATGTTTTTTTTGCCATCGATTGCTTCAATGAACGTCTTAGAACCTATCCGTGAATAAGGCGGCCCTGCGCCGGCGTCCCAAGGGGTACAGGCGTAGGAGCGAGACGCGCCGTGGTGCTCTGCACCACAAGCG
>JANYBQ010000476.1 GCA_025360705.1 Betaproteobacteria bacterium
AGCGCGGCGTCGTCACCATCAAGGCGCAGCAATTGTCCGAGCAACAGCAGATTGCCTTCGCACAGCGCTTTGGCGAACTTCAGAAGATCTTTCTGAAGTCGGCTCTGGACAGCCGCTACCCGGAGCTGTTTGTCGTCTCCAACATAATTGAAAACGGCCGGCCCATCGGCAGCACCGATGCCGGCCGGTTCTGGCACACCGACGGCGCCTACCTGCCCCAGCCGCACAGTGTCTCGATGCTGTATGCGCTGGAGGTGCCCGAGAATGATGGCAAGGCGCTGGGTGATACATCGTTTGCAGGCATGGTGGCGGCCTATGACGCCTTGCCTGAGGCGACACGGCGGCGCATCGAGCGCTTGCGCGGCGTGCACAGCCTGCACTACCGATACGCTACCAAGTCCGGAGCGGCGGATGAATTGGAGCAGTTGACGCGCCAGTTTCCGCCGTCGTCGCACCCGTTGGCAATCCGCCATCCCGCAACCGGGCGGCGCGGCCTCTATGTCAGCGAAGGCTATACGACAGGCGTCGAAGGCCTCACACCCGATGAAGGCGCCCGGCTGCTTGAGGACTTGTGCGCCCATGTCGTACGGCCCGAGTTCTCTTACCGCCACAGTTGGTCGCCTGGCGATCTGCTGATCTGGGACAACTTTGCCACCCTGCATCGCGCCAACTTCGACTACGCCCTGCCCCAGCGCCGGCTGATGCGGCGCGCCACCGTTTCCGGTCAGGCCCTGGGCTGAGTGCAGCCAACCCAACCGTCCTGATTGGCCGGTCCACATCGTCAACCAAAGGTCACACTTATGGATGCCTCCATCGCACAACGTCAGCGCGTCAGTTCAGGCGCCGCGACCACCAGCACGCCTGACATCCGCGTCGTGCAACTCGGCCCGGGTATCGGCGCCGAGGTCAAGGGCGTCGATATTGCCGCTGGCGTGGATGAGAAGGCGTTCGCTCGCGTGCGCCACGCGCTCGACGCGCATTCGGTGGTCATCCTGCGCGACCAGGACATCACGCCGGCACAGCAGACGGCGTTCGCCCAGCGGCTTGGCGATTTGCGCGTCTCTTTCTATAACCGGTACGCCGTGCCCAACCAGCCGGAACTGTCGGTCGTGTCAAACATCAAGCAGGACGGCGTGGCCATCGGCATCGAAGACGCGGGCATGCTCTGGCACACCGATGGCTCCTACCTCAAGACCCCGGACATGTACACCGTGCTGTATGGCATCGAGATACCGCACCGGGACGGCAAGCCGCTGGGCAACACCCTGTTCACCAGCGCCTGGGGCGCATACGAATCACTGTCCGACAGCATGAAGGCACGTCTGGCCGGCCTGCGAGCCGTTCACAGCTTTGTTCACCACCTCGACAAGAAGGCCAGCCTCGGCAAGCTCAAACGCGCGCCGCTGACCGAAAAACAAAAGGCCGAGCTGCCCGATGTGGACCACCCCATTGTGCGTACCCACCCGCTCACTGGCCGGCTTGGCCTGTTCGTTACCGAGGGGCACACCAAGGAAATCGTCGGGATGCCCGGTGAGGAAGGCGACGCGCTCCTCAACGAACTATGGACGCACCTGAAAAATCCGGCCTTCATCTATACGCATACCTGGCGCAAGGGCGACCTGATCGTGTGGGACAACTGTGCCGTGCACCATCTGGCGGTGTTCGACTACGGCGACATTCCGCGCCGCCTGCATCGCGCGGGCCTTCTAGGGCCGGTGCCGGTATGAGCGCCACGCTGGAGATGGAAACCGTCGTGCCGAGCCAGGCGCCGCTGGGCGCCGAAATACAGGGCGTGGACATCAGCGCCGACGTGGACCACGCCACGGTCCAGCGCATCAAGGCGGCCCTTCACAAATACAAGGTCATCGTGCTGCGCGACCAGCACCTGACACCCGAGCAGCAGATTGCGTTTTGCGCGCGCATCGGCACGCTGGAGCCCCATGTGCTGCCGCAGTATCTGGTACCGGGCTACAAGGACCTGGTGCGCATTTCCAACGTACTCGACCAGGCCAGCCAGCCCATCGGGATGATCGACGCCGGGCGCCTGTGGCACACGGACGGGCACTTCCAGCAGCGCCCGAACATGTATTCCATGCTCTATGCGCTGGAGATCCCCCACGACGACGCCGGAGAGCCGCTTGGCGCCACGTTGTTTGTGAGCACGGCGGTGGCCTATGAAGGCCTCTCGCCCGAAATGAAGCAGCGCATCGCCGGTCTGAAAGCCGTCAACTCGCTGGCCGGCGTCTATGAAATGCTCAAGCGCAACAACGCCGCATCCCTGCGCGCACCGCTGACCGAGGCGCAAAAACGCGAGGTCATCCATCCGGTGGTGCGCACCCATCCTTTCACGGGCGAGAAGTGCATCTACGTGGGTAAGGGCGCGACGATACGCATCCTTGGCCTGCCCGAGGAGGAGAGTCGCCAGTTGATCGACGAACTCAGTGACTGGTGCGTACGCGACGAAATGGTCTACCGCCATCGCTGGCAGGTGGGCGACCTGCTGATGTGGGACAACAGCGGCAGCCAGCATTTCGCGGTGGGCGACTACGCGCTGCCGCAACGCCGGATGATGCACCGCACGACCGTCGCTGGCAGCGTACCTTTTTGAAAGAGATCATGACTGCTCGCATCAAGGAAAAGCTCGCCCGTGGTGAGACCGTGTCCATGGTGCTGATCAACTACCCGGTGCCTGCGCTGGTGGAGAAGGTGGCGCAGTTGGGGTTCGACATCGCCTTCATCGACTGCGAAAAAGGCAGCGCAACCACCGAGCGGATCGAGGACATGTGCCGCGCGGGGCGGGCCAGCGGCATAGCCACCGTCGTGCGCCCCTGGAGCGGTGACGCTGGCCTCATCAGCCGCTACCTCGACCTGGGCGCCGACGGCGTGATGGTGGCCGGCATCGACGAGCCGCAGGCGGCGCGCGACCTGGTCCAAGCCGTGCACTACGCCCGCTACGCCGATTTCGATCGCAAACTCGTCATCTCGATGATCGAGTCGCCCAAGGCCATTGCCAACCTGCCGCAGTTGCTCCAAGCCGAGGGGGTGGACGTCTGGTTCATCGGGCCCAATGATCTGGCGCACCGCATGGGCCATCCCGGCAATGCGGCCCATCCCGATGTGCGCCGCGCGGTGCACGATGCATTGGGTGTCATCCGCGACGCCGGTGCCAAGGCCGGGACGCCTGTCACGCCGCAAACGGCAGCGGCACTGATCGACGCCGGTGCCCGCCTGGTGATGACACGGGTGGCCGATCTCCTCACGGCCGGTGCGCAGTCGTTCAACGAAGGCCTGCGGCCAAGTCCCGGCAAACCGGCAGCTTGAGCGAGCCGCTTCCTCGCCTGCCTCCACTTCTTTTAAGGACACTCACATGACACGCTTGAAGTTCCTGATGCTCGCACTGGCAAGTGCCGCGCTGACCTGGCCCGCAGCCCAAGCCTGGGCGCAGCGCTATCCTGACAAGCCGGTGCGCATCGTCGTGCCTTACGTGGCGGGCGGCAACCTGGACTTCATCGGGCGCCTGTTCGCGCAGGCACTCGGCAAAGAGCTGGGCCAGCCCTTCGTTGTCGACAACCGGCCGGGCGCCAACGGCAACACCGGTACGGAGCAGGTCGTGCGCTCGCCGGCCGACGGCTACACGCTTGCGATGGTCTCGGCCGGAACGCTCGCGATCAACCCGGCGCTCTACCGCAGCATGCCCTTCGATCCCGAAAAAGATCTGGCGCCGATCTCGCTGGTTGCCTCCGGCCCCATGGTGCTGGAGATGAACAGCTCGCTGCCGATCGGCAACATCACCGAGCTGGTGGCCTACGCCAGGGCCAACCCCGGCAAGCTCAATTTCGGCAGCGGCGGCAACGGCACGCTGTCACACCTGTCGCTCGAGATGCTGCGCCAGCGCACCGGCATCGACATCGTGCACGTGCCTTACAAGGGCACCTCGCTGGCCGTCAACGATTTGCTGGCAGGCCATATTCAAGGCATGTTCGACACGCTCAGCACCGCCGCGCCCTTCATCAAGGACGGCAAGCTGCGCGGCATTGCCGTCACCTCGCTCAAGCGTTCGGAGACCCTTCCCTCCCTACCGACCATCAGCGAGGCGGGCGTCAAGGACTACGTAGCCGACGCCTGGTCGGCGCTGGTGGCGCCGGCCGGCACGCCGCGCGACGTTGTCATGCGGCTGCAAGGCGCCATCGCCCAAATCGCCGCCCGTGAGCAGACCCAGAAGCAACTGGCCATGGTGGGCAGCGAGGCGGTAGGCAGCACGCCCGAGCAATTCGCCGCGACCTTGCGAGCCGAGCGCGCGCGCTGGGGCGACATCGTACGCAGTTCCGGCGCGCGGCTCGACTGAACGCAAAGATTGTCATGCCGGACTCGATCCGGCATCCACCTCCCGCGAAGGCATGGGCAGGTGACAAACGGTAGACTGGCCTGCATCGCAACTCCTTCACTGCAAGCCGTCAGCTGCACCATGATTCTTGAACCAAGAAGTGGCCCCTGTCGAACCCCGCACAATCGCGACGAACATCGCAGCAACATGCTTTGTCCGTTTTCCAGAATGATGGCATCGAGGTAGATCGATTGACGGATCCGCTCGGGCATGCGGTCCGCCAGTCCCGAGATGGCGCTGCCACCGAAGCTGTGCCCGACCAGGACCACGTGATGCAAATCCTCCCAGGTAAAGACATTGCCGATGGCATCGACAAAGGTGTCGAGCGTGATGGACTCGGCGAGCAGGTGCGAACGTTCTCCACATCCGGTCTGGGTGGGCGTGTACACCAGATGCCCGAGCGCGCGCAGCAGCGCGGCGACCTCGCGCCAGCACCACCCTCCGTGGAAGCCCCCCATCAACCAGCACGAAGGTGCGTTGGCGGGGCTCGGGCGCCGGTGCGGCGTCCGAGGGGTCCGGTTTGTGCATGGCGAGTCGCGCCCAGGCGTTTTGATTGAACCTAGAAACGGTAGTCGACTGCTCAGTTCCGCAAGCAACCGCGTATGAACATTGACTTTTTTGACTACGGCCACTGTCACCATCAGGGTGAGAGCGCTACGCACCCGATTGAGCCGCGCTACGGCGTGCTGGCGGCGTTGTTCCTCCTCGTGGGCATTAGCCCGCGGCGTCGTCCCCCTTGCAGGGCGCAGTCCGGCCAGAGTCCGGCCTTCTTCACGCCGTCCAAACCAGCGCCAGCGAGTTTGGAGCCGCGGCGTTCAGCCTTTGTCAGCACACCGCATCGCAGCCCACCCGGACACGTCCAACTGCCGTTTTGAAGAACCCGATGTTTCCAGAAAGAAGTTTTTGACATGATCTACCCGCAAGAATTCGACGTGATCGTGGTGGGCGGTGGCCACGCCGGGACAGAGGCGGCTTTGGCCGCCGCGCGTATGGGTAGCAAGACGCTGCTGTTGACACACAACATCGAAACGTTGGGCCAGATGAGCTGCAACCCGTCGATAGGCGGCATCGGCAAGGGCCACCTGGTCAAGGAAGTCGATGCCATGGGCGGGGCGATGGCGGCTGCCACCGACGAGGGCGGAATCCAGTTTCGTGTTCTTAATTCCAGCAAAGGTCCAGCGGTACGGGCTACGCGCGCGCAGGCGGACCGCATTTTGTACAAAGCGGCGATCCGCCGTCGTCTCGAAGGCCAACCCAATTTGTGGCTGTTCCAGCAGGCGGTTGACGATCTGATGATCGAAGGCGACCGCGTGGTTGGCGCGGTGACGCAGGTGGGCATTCGCTTTCGTGGCCGAGCGGTAGTGCTGACGGCGGGCACCTTTCTGGACGGCAAGATTCACGTCGGCTTGAACAGCTACTCGGCAGGCAGGGCCGGCGACCCGCCCGCGCTTGGTTTGTCGGCGCGTCTGAAAGAACTCAATCTTCCGCAGGGTCGGCTCAAGACCGGAACCCCGCCGCGGCTGGATGGGCGCAGCATCGATTTCAGCAAATGCCTGGAACAACCGGGAGACGGCATGCCGGGGGGAAGCGGCGAGCGGGTGCCGGTGTTCAGCTTTATGGGAAATGCGGCGCAGCACCCACAACAGCTGTCTTGTTGGATCACGCACACCAATCAGCGCACGCACGACATCATTCGTGCCGGGCTGGATCGCAGCCCGATGTTCACCGGCAAGATAGAGGGGGTGGGCCCGCGTTATTGCCCGAGCGTGGAAGACAAGATTCACCGTTTCGCGGACAAGGAAAGCCACCAGATTTTTCTGGAGCCTGAAGGGCTGACGACTCACGAGGTCTATCCCAACGGCATCTCGACCAGCTTGCCGTTTGACGTGCAGTACGAATTGGTACGCTCGATTCCAGGGCTGGAGCAAGCGCATATCCTTCGGCCGGGCTATGCGATCGAGTATGACTACTTCGACCCAAGATCTCTCAAAACCAGCTTCGAGACACGTTCCATCCAAGGCCTGTTTTTCGCCGGGCAGATCAACGGCACTACGGGTTACGAGGAGGCGGCCGCACAGGGGATGTTTGCCGGCATCAACGCAGCGCTGTTGTGCCGCGATGAAGAGCCGTGGGTGCCGCGCCGGGACGAGGCCTATCTTGGCGTTCTGGTGGATGACCTGATCGTCAAGGGAGTGACCGAGCCGTATCGGATGTTCACCAGCCGCGCCGAGTATCGGCTGCAACTACGCGAAGACAACGCGGATATGCGCCTGACCGAGACCGGGCGGCGGCTAGGGCTGGTAGACGACGCGCGTTGGGATGCTTTTAGCCGAAAGCGCGACGCTGTTTCACGTGAAACAGAGCGGTTACGTTCGATTTGGGTGAGCCCCCAAAACCTGGACGCAGAAGATGCCAAAAGGGTTCTGGGCAAAGAGATCGATCATGAATACAGCTTGGCGGATCTGCTGCGGCGACCGGATGTGAGCTACCGGCAACTCATGTCGCTAGGCGGCGGTCAATATGCGTCAGCGGAATTGCCTCTCTCGACGTCGACCGTTGTTTCACGTGAAACAACGGCCCCATCAGTTAGCGGGCCGGTACCGAACACATTATTTCTGGAGGCGGTGGTGGAGCAGGTTGAAACGATGGCGAAGTATTCGGGCTACATCGACCGCCAGAAGGACGAGATCGAACGGGCTGCCCACTACGAAAATCTTGAATTGCCGCCCGATCTCGATTACAAGCTGGTGTCGGCGCTCAGTATCGAGGCTCGGCACATCCTGACCAAACACAGGCCCGAGACTCTTGGGCTCGCGTCACGCATTTCCGGCGTGACTCCAGCAGCCGTCTCCTTGTTGCTGGTTTATTTGAAAAAGCGCCGGGGGCGCGGAAATCTCCTCTTCGGCAACACCAAGGCGGCACCCGCCGGGTCGTCCGACACAACTGAACCGACCCAAGTCTCAATCTGAACATGCAGGATTTTCATGC
>JANYBQ010000489.1 GCA_025360705.1 Betaproteobacteria bacterium
AACGCCGGGTCATGCGGGTCCACCTCGACCCGCGTCAGCAAGGTGGTCACGGTGCGCGATGCCGGCAACAGATTGCTTAACTCCTGCTCCAGCAGATAGCCCAACATTCCGTCGGTCTGCGCGCCCAGCACATCCAGCGGATAAGCTTGCCCGCTGCTGTACGCTGCGGACTGCAACGCCAGCAAACCGACCTGCGGCCCGTTGCCATGCGTCAACACCAGTTCATGCGCCAACGCCACGCGCGCCAGCGGGGTGGCCGCGCGCCGGATGTTCTCCAACTGGTTTCGGGCGCTCAGCACCTGGCCGCGCCGCAGCAAAGCATTGCCGCCGATGGCAACAACGAGTTTCATGGGCATATCCTGGACATCGTCGGCTTTCTTTCGTCATGACTTCGCGCAACTTCAGCACCCATTACGCCTGGGTTTGTTTTATACGGTCAAGCATCAGTAGTCTGTGCGCCAACGTACATCGAAAAGCGCCTCGGAAGTCGGCGAGAATGCGCCGGTAACTCAAACCTTCTTTCATGCACCGAATCCATTCCGAACGCCACCGCACCAGCCGCATCGGCTGGCTGCGCGCCGCAGTGCTTGGCGCCAATGACGGCATTGTTTCGACCGCCAGTCTGGTAGTCGGCGTCGCGGCGGCAAGTTCCAGTCACGGCAACATTCTTTTGACGGGCATCGCCGGGCTGGTGGCCGGCGCGATGTCGATGGCGGCGGGCGAATATGTCTCGGTCCACTCGCAAGCCGATACCGAGAACGCCGACATGTCGCGCGAACGCGCCGAGCTCGAAAAGAACCCGGCCGACGAACAACGCGAGCTGGCTGCCATTTACGTCGAACGGGGGCTGGACGCCGGCCTGGCACACCAGGTTGCCGCGCAACTGATGCAGCACGACGCCCTGGGTGCCCATGCACGCGACGAACTCGGCATTTCCAAGGCCTTCAGCGCGCAGCCGGTCCAGGCCGCGCTGGCGTCGGCCGCCAGTTTCGCGGTGGGGGCGGCATTGCCCTTGGCTGTGGCCGCCCTGGCGCCCGAACAAGGCCTGATTTTCTGGGTGTCGGGGCTGTCGCTCGGCTTCCTGGTCTTGTTGGGCGTTGTCGCGGCCCGCGTCGGTGGCGCCGACATACTGACCGGCGCCGCCCGAGTCACTTTCTGGGGGGCGCTGGCCATGGCCATCACGGCAGGTGTGGGCGCACTCTTCGGAGCGGTCGCATGAGCTTTGCGTCTTGGCCAAAACAGCCCGCCACCGCGCGGAATCGGCCGCGCGGTCAATGTATCATTGGCAACGGATCGTAACGCGCATCCACGACGGCGCCGCGCAGATATTTTGCTGGACAGAGCTGTGGGACTTCAAGTCCCTTCCAGAGCTTGGTGATCAATCGAAATTTTTAAATTGCGCAGTGATACGCCATGTTCGCGAAAAAGAAACGTAATTCCGCCGCTCTTGCCAAGGCCACCGTCCCGGAGGCTGCCAACATCGAGGTGCAGCGCGAACAGGCCCTCCTTAAAACGGGAGCCTTGCAGAGCGCGATCTTCAATAGCGCCAATTTCTCCAGCATCGCTACCGACGCGAAGGGCGTCATTCAGATCTTCAACGTCGGCGCCGAGCGCATGCTGGGCTACACCGCCGCCGAAGTGATGAACAAGATCACGCCGGCCGACATTTCCGATCCGCAAGAGGTGATCGCGCGGGCTAAAAGCTTGAGCCTGGAACTCGGCACCCCGATTGCGCCGGGCTTCGAGGCGCTGGTCTTCAAGGCCTCGCGCGGCATTGAGGACATCTACGAGCTGACCTACATCCGTAAGGACGGCAGCCGATTTCCGGCGATCATTTCGGTTACAGCGCTGCGCGACGACCAAAGCGCAATCATCGGTTATCTGTTGATCGGCACGGACAATACCGCTCGCAAGCAGGCGGATGAGGCACGACGGGCAAGCGAGGCAAGACTGGATGGCCTCATCGCTTCGGCATTGGATGCAATCATTGCAATCGATTCAACCCATTGCATCACTCTTTTCAATTCTTCAGCGGAGAATATGTTCGGCCGGACCTCGGACGAGGTGCTGGGTTCGAGTCTCGACCGGTTGATTCCTTCTCGTTTTCGCTCCACGCACAGCGATCAGGTGCGCAGGTTTGGAGAAACGGCATTCAGTAAGCGAATCATGGGTACGCCAGGTGAGATATTCGGACTTCATGCAGATGGAAGCGAATTTCCGGTTGATGCATCTATT
>JANYBQ010000517.1 GCA_025360705.1 Betaproteobacteria bacterium
CAACAGGAAGTCGCGTATGCCGCTCTGGTTGGCACCGGGGACAAAACGGTCGTAGTAATGCATCACCGCGGGCACGATACCGGCCGCGCCATTGGTCGGCGCCGTCACAACCCGTCCACCGGCCGCGTTTTCTTCATTGACAGCCATTGCATACAGGTTGACGAAATCGAGAATCGTCAACTGGTCTTTCAGCGCCTGCTCGGGCCGGCTGCTGAGCGACCTATGCAATTCAGCGGCACGGCGCTTGACCTTCATCATGCCGGGCAGGTGCCCTTCGGTGCGGCAGCCACGCGCGACACAGGCTTTCATGACGTCCCAGATATGGTCCAGTCCGGCGTCGAGCTCGGCGTCGGTTCGCCATGCGTGTTCGTTCTGGCGCATCACCTGCGCAATCGACATTCCGGTGGCCGTCGTGATTCCCAGCAGCGCATCGCCGCTGGAGAACGGATGCGCCAACACGGTAGCATCGACTACCAAGCGCGGATGGTCGACCGATGCGTCGGCCTCTTCCTGCGACACCACGAACCCACCGCCGACCGAGAAATACCGGCGCTCTTCCAGCAAGCTGCCGTCCGCCGCGAACGCGCTGAAGCGCACGCCGTTGGAATGGAACGGCAAGGTCTCGCGACGCAGGAACAGCAGGTCGGTGCGTTCGTTGAACGCAACCTGATGCTGGCCATCGATCAGCAAATGCGCGTCGGCGCGGATCTGCTTGACGCGTGCGTCCACAGTTTCCGGATCGATGGTGTCGGGCATGGCACCTTCCAACCCCAGCATCACGGCCGTGTCGGTGCCGTGCCCCTTCCCCGTGGCACCCAGCGAACCGTACAGCTTGGCTTCGATCCGCGCGGTTTTTGCGAGCAGGTCCGACTTGCCGAGCCGGCGCGCGAACATCGCAGCCGCCTTCATCGGGCCGACGGTGTGCGAGGACGACGGACCGATGCCGATCTTGAACAGGTCGAAAACACTCAGGGCCACGGCTGGCTTTCTTTATGTGCGCGAATGCTTACGCGGGAACCGGGAAACGCCGGCACAAGGCCATTACGCGTTCGCGGACCTGTTTTTCCACTGCGGCGTCACCCAGATGGTCGAGCACGTCACACGCCATGGTCGCGACCTGCCGGCTTTCCTCCACGCCAAAACCGCGTGTGGTGATGGCCGGGGTGCCGACGCGAATACCGCTGGTTACGAACGGCGACTGCGGATCGTTGGGCACCGAGTTCTTGTTGACGGTGATGTGGGCGCGGCCCAGTGCTGCGTCGGCATCCTTGCCGGTCAGGCCTTTGGCGATCAGGCTCACCAGCATCAGGTGGTTGTCGGTGCCGCCCGAGACGATGTCGTAGCCGCGTGAAGTGAATACCGCCGCCATGGCACGCGCGTTGTCGATTACCTGCTGCTGGTAGACCTTGAAATCGGGCTGCAGCGCTTCGAGAAAAGCCACCGCCTTGGCTGCAATCACGTGCATCAGCGGTCCACCCTGGAGGCCCGGGAACACCATCGAGTTGAGCTTCTTCTCGATGTCGGCGTTGGCGCGGCACAGGATCAGCCCGCCACGCGGGCCGCGCAAAGTCTTGTGCGTCGTAGTGGTCACCACGTCGGCCAACGGAATCGGGTTGGGGTACAGGCCGGCCGCCACAAGGCCCGCCACGTGTGCCATGTCCACGAACAACAGCGCGCCGACCTTGTCGCAGATGGCGCGGAAACGTTCGAAGTCCAGGAAGCGGCTGTAAGCCGAAAAACCCGCCACGATCATCTTGGGCTTGACTGCGATCGCCTGCGCTTCGAGCGCGTCGTAATCGATCAGGCCGGTGGTGGTGTCGATGCCATATTGCTCGGCATGGTAGAACTTGCCCGAAAAACTGACCTTGGCGCCATGGGTCAGATGTCCACCATGGGCCAGGCTCATGCCCAGAATCGTGTCGCCGGGTTGCAGCAAGGCCATATAAACGGCGGCGTTGGCGCTGGAGCCCGAATGCGGCTGCACATTGGCCCACGCCGCGCCAAACAGCTTTTTGGCGCGTTCGATCGCCAGCGTTTCGGCCACGTCCACATATTCGCAACCTCCGTAATAGCGCTTGCCCGGATAACCTTCGGCGTATTTGTTGGTCAACACGCTGCCCTGCGCTTGCAGCACACGCGGGCTGGTGTAGTTCTCGGACGCTATCAGTTCCAGGTGGTCCTGCTGGCGCTGGGCCTCGGCGGCGATGGCCGCACCCAGTTCCGGGTCGAATTCATGAAGTTGCGACATCGATCCCATTTCGGCAGTCCTTGTGTTGTGGTCCATCAGGCGATTCTCGCGCAGCAAGCCGATGTGCCCGCAGGCGCAGCGGCCGGACCCCTGCATTGTGGGGACACAACCCGTTATCGGTGTCCGCATAACGACATGCGGCAACCCGCGCGCGACACGGTTGCCGAATCTCCTTTATCCGGGATTCAGCACCAGGCCAACTCGGGATGGACCGGGTTTTGCAGCTCCGCGTAACGCCGCGCCGATTGCACCGTGTTGTGCACCAGCATTGTCACGGTCATGGGGCCAACGCCGCCCGGCACCGGCGAAATGTAGCTGGCCTTTTGCCGCACGCCTTCAAAGTCCACATCACCCACCAGGCGGCCATCGGGCAGCCGGTTGATGCCCACATCGATCACCACGGCGCCGGTACGCACCATCTGCGGCAGGATCAGATTGGGCCGGCCCGCGGCCACCACCAAAATGTCGGCCAGGATGGTGAACTGCGCCAGGTCACGGGTCTTGGCGTGGCAGATACACACGGTTGCGTCTTTTTGCATCAGCATCAATGCCATCGGTTTGCCGACGATATTGCTGGCCCCCACCACGACCACGTTCTGGCCCTCGACCGGGATGTTCTCGTACTCCAGCATTTTTTGCACGCCAAAAGGCGTACACGGCGGGAACATGGTTTCGCCTTGCACCAGCGCACCCACGTTGTAGAGGTGAAAACCGTCCACGTCCTTGTCGCGCGAGATCGCGGCCAGCACACGGCGGCCATCCATCCGCGCGGGCAGCGGCAACTGAACCAGGATGCCATGCACCGTCGGGTCATCGTTCAGGCGCCGGATCTCGGCTTCCACGACGTTGCCCGGTGTGCTGGCGTCGAACGCGTAAACGGTGGACTTGAGCCCGACTTCGGTACACGCCTTGATCTTGTTGGCCACATAAATCCTGGACGCCGCGTTATCGCCGACGATGATCACCGCCAGCCCGGGAATCACCCCGCTTCCGGCCAGCGTCATGGTCCATTCGCGGCATTGTGCGCGCACCTGGCGCGCTACGGCGTGCCCATCGATCATTTTTGCAACCATCTGCCATCCTGCTCTTCATTGATTCACGAACCGCGCGAATACTAGACGGCGTGGACGCCCCTGGTCGCACGCGGAACGACCGCGTGTAGCCTGACTGCGACAGATACAAGGCCAAAACGGACTGGTTCCATGCGCAAATTCGCTTGGCGTGTGCACATAAG
>JANYBQ010000531.1 GCA_025360705.1 Betaproteobacteria bacterium
CGTGGCATGTTCGCACCCGACCGTATCGAGACCTGCACGCCCGAGTTGCTGGCACGTACCGCGGCCGCCAGCCGCGAGTTGAACGCACCAGTGCGTCTGCATTGTTGCCAGTCGGTCCAAGAATTCGAGCTCGTGAAGCAACTGCGCCAGACCACGCCGCTGGGCTGGCTCGAGCAGCTGGGATTGCTGAATCCGCGTGCGATCCTGCCCCACGGTATCTACATTGGCGGCCACCCGAAAGTGTCCGACAAAAGTGGCGCTGACTGGCGCCGGCTGACCGGCTCCGGCGTCACCATCGCCCATTGCCCGGTCGTATTCGCACGGATCGGCGAGGCGCTGGACTCGTTCGGCAAGTACCACGCCGCCGGCATCAACATCGGCCTGGGCACCGACACCTGGCCGCCCGACCTGCTGCACAACATGCAGATCGGCCTGTACGTTGCACGCGTGATGGAAGGCGGCGCGGAACGAACCGCGACGGCCGACATGTACAACGCCGCCACGCTCGGCGGCGCCAAGGCGCTGGGCCGCGACGACATCGGCCGGCTGTCGCCCGGCGCACAAGCCGACATCGTGGTGTTCGACCTGCGCGGCGAACATTTGGGGCCGTTTTTCGACCCGTTCAAGAACCTGATCCTGGCCGGGCGCGGAACCGACTGCCGCGCAAGCTACATTGCCGGTCGTTGTGTGATGAAAGACTTCAAGGTCGCAGGCATGGATACGGCGGAAATGCAGACGCAGGCCGATCGGCAGTTTGAAAAGCTAATGGCCAGCCATCAGAGCCGGGCCTTCGGCAATCTACCGCCCGAGAAACTTTTCCATCCGGTGTTTCCGTGGGCGACCGGGATTGAAACTTGGTGAAAACCAGGCTTTCGCTCACCTCGCCCGCATCCGATTGTTTTTAGGATTGTGTTCAAGCTCGCACAAGCCTAGCTCTTCCATCAGCGGCGGGACGTAGACGCCGAAACGCCCGCGCAGCCCCTTCTTCAAGCCATACCAGCCGCCGACTGGATTGACTGGCGAACGACCCCACGCCTCGACCGTTCCCGGCCTGGCCGGCTTCTGCTCGTCGGATCCGCCAAGTTCCATCCACTCGCCGCTTGTCTTCAGCAGCGTGTGGAGATCCACAATACACCGCGCGTCGTAATGGAGAACGGTCTTGCCGACCGTGCACACAAGAATGCGTTTTTCGTACTTCTCATCGACATGCATCGTGTAGCCGGACGTACCCGGTGGCGTTTTTAGTTGCCACGGGTCGGTTTTGGTGCGATTCGGAATGGGCATGAATTTCCCCTTTTGTGGTTGCGCAATTTTAATATTTGGAACCGGTCTGACGGGTACGGCGTACGCGTAATCGGCGTTTTGGCTGACAGGGCGCGTCCGGTTTTCCGATCAGAATGGCAGACAGTTACCGGAGGACCTCCCATGCGTACCCGATTGACCTTATTGCTGGTCGCCATCGTTATGACGGCGTTTTTTGCGGCTTTGAACTGGAGCGAGTTTGTACGTCCGGCGCAATTGAGTTTGGGCTGGCGCATTGGCGAGGCGCCGCTGGGTCTGGTGATGCTGGCTTTGCTGGTCCTGTCCTGGGTCGGCTTCCTGATAGGCTCGACTTACCTGGAGACGCGTTATCAGTTGGCCGCGCATCGCAACTCGAAGGCTCTGGAGGCGCAGCGTGTGCTCGCGGACAAGGCCGAGGCATCGCGCTTCACCGAACTGCGGACCTACCTGGAGTCGCAAACCGCGCTGGCCGTGCAGCGCGAAATCGCCACCACGACCCGGCTTGAGCAGGCGGTGCACCAGGACCGGCGCGAAATGCTGGCGGCGATGGACCGGCTTAGCAGCATGTTGGCCGCGCACTCCGGCGATATAGCCCGTGGCGAAGGGGTGCGGCAGGACGGACGCCCATCCCACTGATTTCATGACATAGCTGGACTTCGTCGTTAAATCAGGTGCGCAGGTTCTGCTTGCGCGAAAATGGGTTGATGCAATCCACCCTGGTTGAAAACTCCGCCGTCGAACTACGCCGCCTGATTGGAACTCGGCAAATCTCGCCAGTCGAACTGCTGGACGCGTGTATCGCGCGTATCGAAAAGTTCAACCCCGCCGTCAACGCCATCTGCGCAACCGACTTCGCGCGTGCGCGCGAAACCGCGCGACGGGCCGAAGCACAGGTGATGCGGGGCGACGCATTGGGGCCGTTGCATGGCTTGCCGATCGGCATCAAGGACCTGCAGGCCACGGCCGGCCTGCTGACGACGCATGGCAATGCGCGGCTGCGCGGCAATGTGCCGACTGCCGATATCGCGCTGGTTGCGAAGCTGCGTGCCGCCGGTGCCATCGTCGCGGCCAAGACCAATGTGCCCGACCTGGGAGCCGGCGCCAATACGCGCAATCCGGTCTGGGGCGCCACCGGCAACCCGTTCAATCCGACGCTCAATGCAGGTGGTTCCTCGGGCGGCTCGGCCGCCGCGCTGGCTACCGGCATGTTGCCGCTGTGCACCGGCTCGGACACAGGAGGCTCGTTGCGTATCCCGGCCGCCCTATGCGGCGTGGTGGGTCTTCGCCCCTCGCCGGGTCTGGTGGCCAACGACGCACGGCTGCTGGGCTGGTCGGTGATATCGGTGTTGGGGCCGATGGGCCGCAACGTAGCCGATGCGGCCCTGATGTTCGCCGCCAGCGTAGGCGCCGACGCGCGGGACCCTTTGTCTTATCCCGTGGATCCGTCGTCGTTCTGGCCGCTCAAGGACGTTGATCTGTCCGCCTTGCGCGTAGGTACCACGGAAGACTTTGGCGTTTGTACCGTGGACCCGGAAATCCGCCGCGTGTTTCATCGGCGTGTAGCGGCGATCCGCCCGCTGGTGGCCCGTTGCGAACCGGTGGACCTGCAACTCGGCGATGCCGACCGCGCGTTCGACATACTGCGCGCCGAGAGCTTCGTTGCCGCGTTCGGCGACATGGTCCGCGAGGCGCCTGAGTCGATGGGTCCTAACCTGATCGCCAACATGGAAATCGCCGCCGCCATCACGCTGGCCGACCGCGCCTGGGCGCATCTGGAGCAGACCCGCATCGCTCGGAGTTTTGCCAAAGCGCTGGAACAATATGACCTGATCCTGGCGCCAGTGACACCGGTCTCGCCATTCCCGTGGACCGAGTTGTACGCCCTGCAAATCGACGGCCACGCGATGCGCAACTACTACCATTGGCTTGGCCTGACCTACGTAGTGACGCTGGCTACCAATCCCGCGCTGTCGCTACCCTGCGGGACCGACGAACATGGCATGCCGTTCGGCCTGCAAGTGATCGGCCGCCTGCATGGAGATGCGCGCTTGCTGGCCGCGGCACAAGCGCTGGAGAAGGCGTTTGCCGCCTCGCCCGAGTTGCGTCGGCCGGTGCCCGATATGCAAGCGCTGCTGGTGGCGCGGCCCGAGCTCAAGTCCATCGTCACGCATCCGCCGGAGCTGGGTGCCGGCAGTGGCTCTTGCGGTAGCTTGACCGCGGTTTGATGCGAACTTTTGTAGTTCACCTTCATGAGCAAAGAAATTATCCATACCGTTCAAGTCGAGTTCGGCGACTGCGACCCGGCGCGTATCGTTTGGTTTCCCAACTTTTTCCGCTGGATCGACGCGGCCTCGCGCAATTTCTTCGTGCAATGCGGCGTGCCACTGTGGCACGAGCTGGAAAAAACGCACGGCGTGCACGGGACTCCGCTGGTCGACACCAAAGCCAGTTTCAAAAACACTGCCAGTTATGGCGATTTGCTGAACATACACACCAGCGTGACGGAATGGCGCAACAAAAGTTTTGTGCAGCGTTATCGCGTCATGCGCGGCGACACGCCGATCATGGAATGTGAAGAGGTACGCATATTCGCCGCCTGGCGCAACGACGGTGTGCCGGGGATTCGCGCGGTGCCGGTGCCGGTCGATATCCGCGCCATGTGCGAGTAGCGGCAGCGGCGCCGTCGATGCATTAGCATCGGTCTTTTTCAGGGTTCACTTATGTTCTACGCTACGCTGAAGGCACTGCACCTTCTGTCGATCATCTTCTGGGTCGGCGGCATGGCGTTCGCGCATTTCTGTTTGCGCCCCGCCGTGGTTTCACTCGAACCGCCGGTCCGCCTCGGACTGATGCACGAAATATTGCGCCGCTTCTTCGCCGTGGTGGCGGCATCGATTGCCATCACGCTGATCAGCGGCCTGGGGATGATGGCGATTTTTTCCAGCAGCGCAGCTCAGTCCGGGGTCACGCTGAAAATGCCGATCGGCTGGATGGTGATGGCCACGCTCGGCATCCTGATGATGGCGCTTTTCGGCCACATCCGTTTCGTGCTGTTCAAACGCCTGCGGCTTGCGGTACGGGAAAACAAATGGACTGCTGCCGCAGCGGCCCTTGCCAGCATCCGCACTTGGGTGCGTGCCAATCTGGCGATTGGCATCGTGGTCGTTATCGTGGCGGCCGGGGCCGGCTACTAGGGGCCTGTCGGGCCAGCGAGCATGGCGCACTGCGCCACCGGGCATTGCGGTGCGCCGACGGTCCCGGAAACGTTCAAAAATACCTTGAATATCAGGTATATGGTGCGGGATTTTCAAGGTAAAATTCCGCATGCTCGCGCGTCCGGCCTTTGAATCCGCGGTTCGTGCCGCCCTATCTCGCAGCCCGGCGGTAGCCCT
>JANYBQ010000541.1 GCA_025360705.1 Betaproteobacteria bacterium
GCACCTGTTGACATTGACCCCACTCCTTTCCACTGAAAATGCAACCGTACAGCGTCCTCCAATGTAGCGGCCTCGACGTGCTGCGTTATGACGCCTGCGGCTTGCATAGCGAATTCGGTCGCGCATTTCGCCTGGTTGAAAGCGCTACGGAGATCCACCGAACCCCATTCGGAACTTCGCAACAGTTTCTGTATTGCTACTGCGTCAAGGATCTTTGAGCGTTGCTGCCTCAGGTTGGTGTTGTGTCGGCGCTGACCCGCACGCAAAGCCCAATCAATGCCACCAGGCCGAATCCGGCTCCCGCATAGAAAGTGAACGATGCGCCAAGCCGATCCCAAAGAAAGCCCGCCACGGCGCTCGCGATCAACATGGCGATGCCGCTCATGAGATTGAAGAAGCCGTAAGCCGTCCCGCGTAGATCGACCGGCGCCGTATCCGCGACCATGGTCGCCAATAAGCCTTGCGTCATGCCCATGTGAACGCCCCACAAGGCGACACCGGCCAACAGCACACTCCAGTGCTGGTTGCTCGCAATCACCAGATCGGCCGCGATCAGCACCAGGAGACCTAAAGCCAGCAGCTTCTTGTGGCTGATTCGATCCGAGAGCTTTCCGAACGGGTAGGCCGATACCGCGTAAATCGCGCTCATTGCCACCATTACCAGCGGTACCAGCGCGGTCGGTATACCGCTTTGCTGGGCACGCAGCACCAGAAAGGCCTCACTGAAGCGGGCCAGGGTGAAGACCGCTCCGAGGCCCACTACCCACCAATACGCCTTGCCAAGGCGTGCGAGGTTCTTGCGGCGAATCGGGTTGATGCGCTTTTCGCCTTCGTGGCGTGCGGGCTCTCGCACGCCCAACACCAGCAGCGCCACGGCCAGTACCCCCGGAATCACGGCCACCCAGAACACTGCCCTGAAATCGTTTGCCCATACCAGCATCAAAACCACCGCCAGCAGCGGCCCGAGAAATGCACCTACCGTGTCGAGCGACTGGCGCAGGCCGAACGCCGCGCCACGCACATCGGGAGGAGTGAGGTCCGCAACCAATGCATCCCGCGGTGCGCCACGCATGCCTTTGCCAACGCGATCGAGCAGGCGTGCCGTCACGACCATTCCGATCGTTGGTGCCAGAGCGAAAATCGGTTTGCTTAACGCCCCCAGCGCGTATCCAAATACGGCCAGCGCCTTTCGCTTGCGGAGGTAGTCGCTCAACGCACCGGAGAACACCTTGACGATCAACGCGGTCGACTCGGCAAGACCTTCGATCACTCCGATCACGAATACGCTGGCACCCAGCGTCGTCATCATGAAGAGCGGCAACAGGCTGTGAACCATTTCGGACGAAATATCCATCAACAGGCTGACAAATCCAAGCACCCAGACCCCACGGGGAATTTGCGCCAGGGTGCCCTTGCTAGTACTCGTCTCCACTGGATCGAGTGGCTTTGACTGGATGGACATGTGTCGGCTGGTCGTAGTGACCGTTATGCTCGTATTGGTTGCGCCCGCGATGGCGGTGCTTGCGGGAAAACAGTATGCACCAATACCCTCGCTACCATCTCGCAACAAACTTCACGCAAGGGGCACGCCATGACTACTCCCGCATCCTGGTTCTACTGGGCGCTGCTGTCGGCGGCGTTCGCAGCGCTCACCGCTATCTTCGGCAAGATCGGTATACGTGGCGTCGATTCCGACCTTGCGACGCTGGTGCGCACGGCGATCATCATCGTGGTGCTGTCGGCCTTTGTCTGGTACGCCGGCAAGTGGAGCAACCCCTTCAAGCTGTCGCCGAAAACATGGCTCTTCCTCGGGCTGTCAGGCCTGGCAACCGGGGCTTCCTGGGTGTGTTACTTTCGCGCGCTGCAAATCGGTGACGCATCCAAGGTCGCGCCGGTGGACAAACTCAGCCTGGTGCTGGTTGCCGTGTTCGCATTCACGTTTCTGGGCGAACGCCCGTCGCTGCGCGAATGGGCCGGCATTGCCATGGTCGCCAGCGGCGTGCTGGTCCTCGCATTCAAGGGGTGAATCGAGACCCAATGCGGCATGGATAATCGAGCGCGATGACCGCCTCCACTTCTCCTTCCGACTCCATCATCGACGTGCTGGGCATTGAAGTTGGCCATTTCACCGACCCGCGACGGCCGACCGGCTGCACGGTCGTCATCACGCGTGACGGCGCGGTCGGCGGCGTGGACGTGCGCGGCGCGGCGCCCGGTACCCGCGAGACCGACCTGCTGCATCCGTCCAACCTGGTGGACAAGGTGCATGCCATCCTGCTGGCCGGCGGCAGCGCCTGGGGACTGGACGCGGCCGGCGGTGCGATGCGCTGGCTCGAAGAACACGGCATCGGTTTGCCGGTGCGCTATGGCTTGGTGCCTATCGTTCCGGCAGCGGTGTTGTTCGATTTGCCCGTCGGCGATGCGCGTATCCGCCCCGACGCGCAAGCCGGTTATGCCGCCTGCGCGGCGGCCAGCCGCGCCCAACCGGCGCAAGGCAATGTTGGCGCGGGCGCGGGCGCGCTGGTCGGCAAACTGTTTGGCATCGAACGCGCGATGAAAGGCGGCATTGCCAGTGCGTCCATCACGCTTGAAGGCGTCACCGTAGGCGCACTGGTCGCCTGCAACGCGCTGGGCGACGTGGTGGACCCGTCCAATGGCCGCGTGATTGCAGGAGCACGGACTACCGATGGCACGGCGCTGCTGGATATCCGCAACGCCATCCTGGCTGGCGAACAGCCCAACCCCTTGCTGGCCGGCACCAACACCACATTGGCCGTGGTGGCCACCGACGCTCA
>JANYBQ010000554.1 GCA_025360705.1 Betaproteobacteria bacterium
CCCATCTTCGAAACTTCCTGTTGCAACAGAAACACCAACTCGCCGTTTTCGGCGTGTACGGTCGGCATCGCGCCCAGTTCCAGCGCGCGTTTAAAGCTGTTTACCAGCGTTTCGTCGTCGCACATGATGGCGTTCTTGTAGGCCATGAAATGCTTGAAGCTGTTGATGCCCTCGTCCCGTACCAACCGGCCCATGTCCTCGCGCACGCTGTCGCTCCACCAGGTTACCGCGACGTGGAACCCATAGTCGGAAGCCGACTTCTCGGCCCAGCCGCGCCAGGTCTGGAAGGCCTCCATGAGCGACTGCTGCGGGTTCGGAATCACGAAATCGATGATCGACGTGGTTCCGCCAGCCAGTCCGGCCGCGGTGCCGGTAAAGAAGTCGTCCATCGTCACGCTGCCCATGAACGGCAGCTGCATATGCGTGTGCGGATCTATTCCACCGGGCATGACGTATTGGCCGCCGGCGTCCACCACCTGCGCACCGGCGGGCGCCTCCAGGGAGTCGCCAACGCTGTGAATCTTGCCGTCTACACATAAAACATCGGCAGTAAATTGCCGGTCGGCGTTGACCACCGTGCCGCCGCGAATCAGGATTGAGCTCATGAATTTCTCCGTGCAACCAGGTGAATTACAAAATACCAAACATCATATTCTTCAAGCTTGCGTTTTGGCGGCCGTGCTCATCGGATTGTTGGGGTGCGTGGTCCAGTTGGCGTATTCGCCCGATACCACCTTGCCGGAGCGCAGATCGATTTCGCCCGGTTGCAACGTGCGCATTGTGATGGTGTCCGGCACCGGGCAGATCGACACGCACAGGTTGCAGCCGACACATTCGTCTTCCTTGATTTCGAAATGCCGCACGCCGTTTTTGCTCGCGGAGATCGCTTGGTGCGATGTGTCTTCACATACCGCATAACAGCGCCCGCACTGGATGCAGCTGTCCTGGTTGATCACGGCCTTTTCCACGTGGTTCATGTTCAGGTTGCTCCAGCCCGTAATGCTGGGCAGCGCCTTGCCGATCATCTGGTCCACGCGGGTGTAACCCTGCTGGTCCATGAAGTTGGACAGGCCGTCGCACATGTCCTGTACGATCTTGAAACCGTACACCATGGCGGCCGTACATACCTGCACATTGCCGCATCCCAGCGTGATGAACTCGGCTGCGTCGCGCCAGTTGTTGATGCCGCCGATGCCGGAAATCGGCAGGCCGGCGGTTTGCGCATCACGCGCAATCTCGGCCACCATGTTGAGCGCGATCGGCTTCACCGCCGTGCCGCAATAACCGCCGTGCGAGCCGGTCTTGCCGACACTCGGCATCATCGTCATGGTCTCCAGATTGACGCCCATGATTGAGTTGATGGTGTTGATCAGCGACACGGCGTCGGCACCGCCTTGTTTGGCGGCACGCGCCGGGTAACGCACGTCGGTGATATTGGGCGTGAGTTTCACGATCACCGGTAGCCGCGTGTAGGTCTTGCACCAGCGCGCCACCATCTCGATGTATTCCGGCACCTGGCCGACCGACGAGCCCATGCCGCGTTCACTCATGCCGTGCGGACAACCGAAGTTGAGTTCGACACCGTCACAGCCCGTGTCTTCCACCATCGGCAGGATGCGTTTCCAAGATTCTTCCTCACACGGCACCATGATGGAGGCGATGATGGCGCGGTCCGGCCAGTCGCGTTTCACACGCCGCATTTCGTCCAGGTTAGTCATCAGCGGTCGGTCAGAAATCAGCTCGATGTTGTTGAAGCCGATCACCCGCCGGTCCGGCCCCAGCAGTGCTGCATAACGCGGGCCGTACACGTTGACGATATGCGGGTCTTCGCCCACCGTCTTCCACACAATGCCGCCCCAGCCGGCCTCCAGCGCCCGCACTACGTTGTATTCCTTGTCGGTAGGCGGTGCCGACGCCAGCCAGAACGGGTTGGGGCTTTTTATGCCGACGAATTCAGTGCTTAAGTCTGCCATGCTGCTGCTCCAGATACGCGAAATAGGGGGGTGACGGAAAAGCGTTTTTTGGCGGGTTCACGCTGCCAGCGCGGCGTGGATAGCCAGCGCCGCTACCTTGCCATGCTCGACCGCTTCCACTGTCAGATCGCGCCCACCGACGCGGCAATCGCCGCCGGCCCAGACCTTGCTGTGGGACGTGCGGCCTTGCGCGTCCGTGACAATGCGCCCGCCCAGCAGGTCCACCATCGCACCCAGAGGCTGGGCGACAAAAGTTTGCCCGATAGCCTTGAACACGCAGTCCGCCGCTATGGTGAATGACTCGCCGGTTTCGATCAGTCTGCCACTCTCCAGCCGGGTCGCGGCAAAACGCATGCCGCAAACCTGCCCGTTGTCCGTCAAGACCTCTTTGGGCGCGGCCCAGTGCCGAATTGTCACGCCGTTTTTCTGTGCCCAGTCCACCTCGTAGCCGGATGCGGACATAGCGTCCGGGCCGCGCCGGTACACCATGGTCACTTCTTCGGCGCCCAGTTTGCGGGACTGCACGGCCGCATCCACCGCCGTCATGCCGCCGCCAATGACCACTACCTTGCGGCCCACGGGAATGCTGGCGTAGTCTTTGGTCTGGCGCAACTCGGCGATGAAATCGACCGCATTGCGCAGGCCGCTGGCGTCGGGTTCCGCGATACCAATGGCGTTGACGCCGGCCAGGCCCAGGCCCAGAAACACCGCGTCGAACTCCTGGGCCAGCGCTTCCAGAAAAACGTCCTGGCCCAGGCGCGTATTGCAGCGCACGTCGATGCCGC